>JAJYOM010000080.1 GCA_021796175.1 Thermoplasmata archaeon | reverse complement strand
CCGCCTCTGTACTGATTACCACCTCTCAAAAACTGATGCGCGAATCCCTGCCCACTATCAGCTTCGTCCCCTTCCTTACACCGTTCCTGGTCTCGACAGTGCAGCCTGTGCCAATCAGGCTCTCATGTATGTTGACTCTCCCTTCACCGCTGATTGAACAGTTGTCCATAACAATAGAATCCTCTATCTCAACGCCATCAAGGACGCAGTTGCTGCCTATGCTGGTGTTCGGCCCGATGAAACTTTTCGATACTCTGGTGCCCTCCCCAACGTAACACGGGCCCTTTATCATCGTGTCGGCGTCTATGCTCACATTCGTCCCCATCTTTACCCGGCCTATGATATTCTGCTCGTTGTTCACGCCATCTGATATCTCCCGCCCGATCCCGTCCAGCACCAGCCTGTTTGCATCCAGAATGTCGGCAGCAGTACCGGTATCCTTCCACCAGCCGGTGATCTCCGCCCATCCGACATTCATCCCTTTTTCAAGCAGCATCTGCAATGCTTCCGTTATTTCCAGTTCACCTCTTCCGGATGGCTTCAATTGCCTGATTACATCAAAGACGGACGGTCTGAGAAAGTATATGCCGGCCAGAGCCAGATTGCTCTTTGGATTTTTTGGTTTTTCCACCAGCCTGAGCAACTTTCCTCCGTCGATCTCCGCAACACCGTATTTCTCCGGCGTTCTCACCCTGGTCAGCGCAACAAACGCATCGCATTTTCCGGAAATGAAACCATCGGCAAGTTTGCCAATTCCACCATGGACAAGGTTATCGCCAAGGTAGACAACAAACGGATCATCACCGACAAAATCTTCGGTGAGACCAACTGCGTGCGCAATGCCAAGCGGCTCGGCCTGATGGGTGTAGGAAATGCTGATCCCCCACTTTTTACCATCGCCATAATGCTGCTGCACATCTGCGGCTCCAACATTTCCAAGGACAATGTTGATTTCCTTTATGCCAATTGCAATCATGTCCTCAAGGCAGTACTGGCTTATGGGCTTGCCAGCCACCGGGAGCAGCTGCTTGACTTCTGTATATGTGATAGGTTTCAATCTTGTCCCTTTGCCGCCGTGCAGTAATATGCCCTTCACGGCCGGAAAATGGTTTCACTGCTTAATAACCTACTCTGACGCTTGACTTTGGCAGTCGACGATTCATGAAAAATTGAATTTTAAGCACCCTTTTTAACAAGTGGCAGCTGACTCGGATCAGCTCATTATTAAGAAACAGCAGAACCTTTGACTTAACCCCCCGGTAATGTGTTTTGACTTTGCCGAACGGGTTATGCCAAAACCTTGTCCGTTTATGAGCTCAATCGAAAGTATCTGCTGGCAAATATTGGCAATAGGCTTCAGCTTCGTTTTCAGATTTCTTCTGCAGAACGCGCTCATCCTTAAGTCGCTGCTGCCGGGGATATACCAGTCAACCCATGGTATTCGGCGGTCTCCTGTTCGTTTGCGCAGGGCGCGGGCCTCCCATGGTGCGGGACTCCCTGCCTCTCAGAATGGAAAGTGTAATTGCCACAGCGATGAGTGTTATTGATGCCAGCAGAGCAACATGAATGCCCTGAATGAAAGCAACAGCCAGTTGACCCTGTATTGCCCTCACTCCGAGAAAGATTTCAAATGCCAGTTGGCGTGGTATCGACAGGGACGCAATCAGCAATGCCACGGCGAAACTCACCACCATTCCCATGTTTGAAAGCGTCCTGAGAAGGCCGGAAGTCACTCCATAAGCACGCGGAGGTGCGCTTGCCATAACCGCGCTGTTGTTCGCAGGGAAAAACATGCTGGATCCGATACCGTTGACAGATGCTCCAAGCAGGACATACTCCAGCGGCGTATTGCTGTTGAGTGTTGAGTAGATAAAAATTCCCGTCGCCTGCATTAGCAGGCCTGCGGATGCAACCACTCTTGCACCGAGTCTATCGGACAGCCTGCCTGCAACCGGGGCGACGAAACTCGAGAGAATATAGGCAGGTACCAGCAGGATGGATGCGTTCCATGGTGAAAGCCCCCTGGGACCCTGGAGGTACATTATGATGAGAAACAGGACAGCATAGCTTGCGATAGCCTGAAAGAAAGCAGCAAACATGGACGCGAAGAGAACTCTCTGTTTAAGTATGGAAAGGTCAAGCAGCGGTGACTCGGAGTGCCTCTCCCAGAGGACGAATATCACTATTCCAATAAGTCCAGACAACAGTTCCAGTCCCGGTTTTGTCGACCATCCGGAGCCTGTAATATCAGTCATTGAATACAGTATCAGGAAGACGCCGGCCATTAACAGCACAATGCCTGGAATATCGAACTTGCTTCTTGTCTTTTCAGCCCGGTCGTGGAGTCTGAAATATCCCACAAGCTCTGCGCCAATTCCTATCGGCACGTTGATGAAGAAGATGTATTGCCAGCTGAGGAATGTGACAAATGCTCCGCCAACGAGTATACCCAGAACAGCCCCTGCGGAAAAACCGACACCCGTGTATCCGTATGCCTTTCCCCTTTCCGACGCGGGGAAGGTGTCAGCAATAATCGCTCCGCTGTTTGAGAATATAAAGGCACCGCCAAGACCCTGAATTATCCTGAATGTAATGATTTCGGCCGAGTTGTGAGATAATCCTGAAAGAAAGGAGCCGAGTGTGAATACAGCGAAGCCGAGATTGTACATCCGGACACGGCCGAACATGTCTCCAAGTTTGCCCACCTGGGTTCCGACAATCGCCAGCACAAGCAGGTAGGCCATAATGACCCAGACCATGCTTGAGATGCTTGACCTGAGATCACGCATCATAACGGGCAGACCGAGGACGACTGCAGTTGTGTCCACCGCTGTCATCATCACGCCCAACATGACGACAAGAATTGTGATACGTCTGTAGCGCGGATCCGCAGCTTCCAACCCACTTTCCACCCGGCCGGCCATAACGAGCATTTATTGCTACACACCTCACCATTAAGTAGGTTGCTGACAAATCGCAATACGTGATCTGTAGTGGGGAGACGAACTCCACTGTGCAATTCGGATGCACTTATTCAGAGCAGTTCGACAAACGCCTTGAGTAGTCCAAGCTCACCAGGAATGAGCCTTTTCAGCAGCTCCTTGTCAGTTTCCGACAGGGCGGATGTGGCTTTGAGCATCAGCAGGTACGTCACCAGTCCTGCAATGACGTAGAAGGGGATGAGAATTCCTGAAAAACCGGTAACGGTAGCGAAGAGGTAGACCAGCGCGCTCATTACTATCGCCGAGAGCCAAATTCTGCTGAGCATCCTGATATCCAGTTTTACAACTCCCGATTTCCATGCATAAGCAAAGATAACGACAAAGCTCACAGTTCCAACCGATGAATAACCGATTGCAGCACCTGTAAGGGACAGTGACGGTATCAGCAACACTGAAAGAACCAAATTTGAAATCAGTGCAATCGACGTGGACAGAACAAAGATGAGTGTTTTCCTCGTACCCTGAAGAGCACTTCCCATAGGTCCCCCAACGATGACAAGTGCGTTTACAGTGAGTATTATGGCGAGCGGCACGCTTCCAATCACATAGGCGGGACCACCCAAAACCCTCAAAAGGGGCACCGCCAGCGCCGATACCCCCAGTGCCGCCGGTATGTACAGGACTGAGGCGGCATTCACCGATATTCGAACGCCTTCACGAATCATCTGATTATCCTTTTTTGCATAAAATTCTGAGAATTTTGAGAAGATGACTCCGCCAATTGGTGCGCTCAACAGTCCCACACCGCTGACGATTAGCAGGACAAGTGTATAGACACCTATGCTTGACAGGTTCTTGAAGAAGGCAACAGTGAGTCTGTCAATGTATGAGGCGCCAACACTCAAAATGCCCGTTGCATACAGAGGGGTGGAGTATTTTAGCACCTCCCTGAGCCCAATCCCCTTCTGCTGGGCTTTCACCGGCCATTTGGTGAGTTCGTAGTAGTACATCAGCACGCCGATAAAATAGCCAATTCCCCAGCCTATCGGTACAGCATTGAGTGACTGGGATGCCTTCAGCAGCACAACAGACGAACCATAGACAATCACAACATAAGTCATGCCTATGATGCCTGCAGTTTTGAATCTCTGCAGTCCGAGCATCATTCCATTCAATATTGAAATCATTATTGCTGATGGTATGTCAAGCGCGAGCAGAAAAACAAGCGTTGTATATGCTGCGGTATGGAAGAACAGGACTGATATGTAGTGTGCGCTCGCCAGCAGGAAGATCACTGCTGCAGCAGACAGGACGAGACCGGTTCTTATCGCCTGTCTGATAATGCCATGAACCTCACCACTCTTGCCTTGACCGATGAAATATGATATGAAGTGCTGCCAGCCGTACTGCAAACCAAGGCTGAAAAAGGCCGGAAACAGGCTGACTATTGCAAGGAGCAGTGCAACTGAACCAACACTTGATGTGGGAAAAATATGTGTCAGGTAAAGGTAGAAAGCCGCGCCGGACAGAGTCAGGGAAGCATAATAGGCATACTGGAAGATGAGTCCTTCCCCTATAGGGTCCCTCCCCGCAAGCTCATCCATCGGTGCATCCATTCAGAATGTTATATTAAGAAGTATAGGTCCTTTACACCGAAGATGCAAACAAGGGAGATGTGCGTTCGTTGACTCAATATCGAATATCTTTGATAAGGGGCAATTTTTATTTTGACGGCATGTAATGCAAACATTCAATAGCGGGGCAGGCAAACACCTTCATCAGAAAAACGTATTGAAGCAGGCGGCGGCGACCGGATATGGAAATCATAGTCTCGATACTCATACTTCTTGGCCTCGGCCTTGTTCTTGGCCAGATTTTCGAGCAGTTCAGGTTCGCCGCTGTTGCAGGAGAGATACTGGGCGGCTTCATTCTGGGTCCCGCTGTGCTCGGCGTAATCAGACCAACCGCTGAACTCACCAGCATATCGGAAATTGCACTGTTTTTCATCGTGCTTCTTATCGGCATCGAGATAACCACTTCGCTGATAACAAACAATTACAGGGGAGCGGTGCCGCTCACCTTTTTCAGCTTTGGCGTTCCGGTTGTCCTGATGTTGGCGTTGCTTCACTTTTTCTTCGGAAATACAATGGCCACTTCTGTTATTGTGGCGGTGTCCATCGGCGTGCCTTCCATATCGATCATCTCAGTTCTGGTGAAAAGATACGGGCTGCTCCAAAACAGCTCCGGCCAGATTATACTTGCAAGTACCGTCTTTTCAGATCTCATAGCGTTCATTGCTTTATCCGCTTTCCTGAACCAGAAGGATTTCCTGTTTAAAATAGCGGCGATATTGTTGTTCATAGTCGCACTTTTTGTCGCAGACTTTTTCATACACAGAAACTCAGCAGCGCTGGTGCGGGTATTCTCAAGGCTTCATGCAACAGAACAGGGTGATCGGGTGATATTCGGTGTGATTATCATACTCGGCCTTGTTGCTGCCACCTTCTTTCAGCTCATCGGATTCACATTTGTTCTCGGTGCCTTCTTCGCGGGCATGATAATTTCAGAGGTCATTCTGGGCCAGCAGATTCTCGGCATACTGACCAGGACGCTCAACAGGATGAATGACAGTTTCTTCATACCTGTCTATTTCACCATAGCCGGTCTCAATGTCATCTTCCCAACTCCATTTTTTATTGTTGTTCTTGCTTCGCTGCTTCTAATCACCGGCGGTGCAGGAGCCATCCTTACCAGGTGGATTGCACCCAGAATTGCGCCGGAGATGCCGCCCGGCAGGCTGATGGGTTTCATGGGCAGCAGGGGTGCGGTGGGCGTGGTCATAGCAGGTACGGCCCTGGGCGCGGCCGTCATAAGCTATGATCTTTACTCCGTAATACTGCTCGGCACTGTGATCATGGCGCTGTTCTTCCCCCTTTTCACACGGGAGAAGAATCAAGCGTAAATCGCCGCGATCCGGGTACCGTTGACAGGACAGGTAAATTAAACAGCAATGTCCTGCCCCGAATGCCGAAAGACTGTTCTTTGGCGGTTGCCTGTATGTGCCAGGTATGCCCCACAATACCTGGTTTTACACATGGTTAAGTACTATCGACAAATATAACTTCGTTTAAGGTTGATACAACGGCAAGAATAGTTTTACACGAAGCAAACAGGCCGGCGGCCATTACTGTGGGAGACAAGACTGTCTACATATGCATGTGCGGTTTGAGCAGGAACAAGCCTTACTGCGACGGACACCATAAGCTCACAGCGAATGAGCATGAAGGGAAGACATTCTTCTACGATTCGGAAGACCATCAGCATGTCCTCCCGGATATGTATCCGAAAGAGAAGTAGGGCTTTCCAGACTGGAAGTTATCTTCTCCCTCCGCTGCACAATTACCAAACATCTTATTTTCTTCTTATTTGCCGGAACTGAAATCAGACAGTTTGCAACTGCGTTGAAAAAGTCTTGTCACTGGAACACAATCTGAATCAGGTGAAACGCAGACCATAACGAGGCTGGCGACTCAAGCTCGCACGTCTCTCATTCGAGCATTCTTTATTGCTTCTTTCCTGGTGACTGCAACAAGTGTCTAAGTTGAAACGGTCTGTTGTTCCTGGCAAGCATCTTCATGACAGTCTTTTCGTCAGGCGCTTCAAGAATCCTTACTGTGTCTATCCTTCCAGGCGTCAAGCAGACACCGATGTTCCTGATGCCGGCTTTCTTCCGGGCGGAAAAGATACTGTACATTGCCTCAACTTCCGCCTTCTTTATCTTCTCCCTGAATTTCACAATGCTGTTGAAGAGCATATACATTTCATCCATAACAGACTGCTTGACCGCCCTGTAACGGGACAGCGCCCTCTTGCGCTCCGGCGGATTGCAAGACAGGCAATGAGGTGTTCCCCCTTCACAAGGGGGCTATCTGTCATGTCAGAGATGTCAAAGCACGAATACCGAACGTTTATTACCACTGTATAATTGTCAATCAACATGAAATGTTACTGCACATATCCTGATGTTTTCGGCGGCAGGCTGGTCTTTGTAAGTGATGACGATCTGTGGTCTACGGATTTG
>JAJYOM010000079.1 GCA_021796175.1 Thermoplasmata archaeon | reverse complement strand
CGTACTTTATTCCTGAGAGCATAGAAAGGAAAATCAAGAGGCTGAATGCCATCAGGGCGGAATACGAGGCGGACCTCCAGGACCTCAAAAGGCAGTTGAAGAACGATAAAATCACACGTGAAAAGTACGAAAGGCTCTCTGCACTCACTCAGGAAAAAGTTGACCACCTGATCTCGCAGGTCAAGAAGCTCAGATCCAAGAGGGAAAAGGTGGAATGATGACCTTTCAGCATATGAATTGCAGCAGGTCGTCTTCACGCGAGGGGAAATGTTTAATTCGGGACTGCTGATGGTTGAATAATGGCAACTGACGGTTATGCGATCGATGCATCCCGGATTTTTACCGAGAACCCCAAGCTGCATTCACTGAGAAGCCTGCTCAGAAACAAGGGCGGAATTGTAATTGGTCTCTCTGCGGGCGTGGACAGTTCGCTGCTCGCAAAGGTGGCTTTTGACGAACTTGGTGACAAGGCGGTGGCTGTCACTGCAGCTTCACCGTCCCTTTCTTCCGCCGACAGGCTGCTCGCATCGGGGAACGCGCGCGAGATCGGCATTCGGCATGTATTCGTGGAGACATCAGAGTTCGAAAATCCGGAATACAGGAAAAACGATGCAATGAGGTGCTACCACTGCAAGGCCGAGCTGTCCTCGGCACTCTGGGCATTTGCAAGGAAAGAAGGATTGCCTGCTGTCGCCCTCGGGGTCAATTCATCTGATGAAGGCGACTTCAGGCCAGGCATTCGTGCAGCGGCGGAGTCGGGAATATGCTTTCCGCTGCTGGAATGTGCAATCGGGAAGCAGGAAGTGCGTGAGATGGCGAAGGCACTTGGTCTCAGCGCGCACGACAGGCCCTCCAACTCATGCCTCTCATCGAGGATTCAGTATGGCCAGGTTATCGATGCAAAGTCGCTCTTGATGGTGGAAGGGGCGGAGGAGGTGCTCCGCGATCATGGCTTCAGGAATGTTCGCGTCCGTTTGCACGGCAATGTGGCAAGAATTGAAGTGGACAGCGAGTTCCTGAGCCAGCTTGTGGAGGAAAAGACACGGAAAGAGATTGCAGAGCGCTTCAGGTCGCTTGGTTTCGCCTACGTTACGCTCGACCTGGAAGGCTTCAGAACAGGATCGATGAATTTGTCTCTCAGGAACAGCCTGTAGTGCTGCCGCAGTTGAGGCACTTGTAGCAGCTGCCGTTCCTCACCGTCACATGCCCGCAGACAGAGCAGAAGGGAGCATCCTGATCGAACATCAGGCTCCTGTCCATGACATCTGAGGAAAGTGACTTCTGTTCCATCGAGAAATCATCGAGCGATCTGGTGGCCGGATGAACAAACGAGGGCCTTCCCTCCTCCTCATGCCTGCTGTCATCAACCGCCTTCTTGACCTGAACAAAGTCTGTCCGGCCAAGGTATTCCATGCCGAGAACGCGGAAAATGAAATCAAGCACAGAAGTGCAGCTCCTTATGTTCGGATGATCTGTTATGCCCTGCGGTTCAAACCTTGTGAAGGTGAACGAATTGACATATTTCTCCAGCGGAACCCCATACTGAAGCCCGATGGATACGGCTATTGCAAATCCGTTGAGTATGCTTCTGTAGGATGACCCTTCCTTGTACATGTCAATGAAAATTTCACCTAGCCTGCCGCTCTCATATTCTCCTGTCCTCAGGAACAGCTTATGACCGGATATCGTTGATTCGAGTGTGAAACCGCCGCGCATCTTCGGGAGCTCCTGCCTCAGGCCGCGTGGCAGCTCTTCCGGGCTCTGGACCGTCGAAGTTGCCGAGCTGAGCGGCTGTGATGCCTTGGAACCGTCCCTGTAGATGGCTATTGACTTCAGCCCCATTTTCCATGCATCGATATAGACATCCTTCACATCCTCCCATGTGACATGTGAGGGCAGGTTAACAGTCTTTGAAATTGCGCCTGACATGAACGGCTGCACTGCAGCCATCATCTTCACATGCCCCATTGGTGCAATGTACCTTTTACCGTTTTTGCTGCTGTTTGCGCAATCGAAGATAGGGACGTGCTCCTGCTTCACCTCGCCCACAAGTTCCATTGCCTGGACACCGTTGACATAGTCCCTGGCGGCCTCGATCTGCTCGGCGTCGAAACCCATCTCGAGCAGTTCCTTCCCCGAGAGGCCAGGTGTCATGTCATCAAGTGAATGCGTCCTCTCAATATAGGACAGTGCGTCCGCGAGCTGTTCCTCCGATATGCCCATTGACTTGAGGCTCTCTGCGTTTATGAACGGGCAGCCTTCGAGTGTGCCGTTGCCAACGAGCGACCTGATTATTCTGTCAACCTTCTCATCCGGGTAGCCGAGCCTGCGGAGTGCTATTTCAACAGATTTGTTGACTATCTTGAAGTAGCCGCCGCCTGCGAGCTTCTTCCATTTCACTATTGCAAAGTCGGGTTCTATTCCCGTTGTGTCGCAGTCCATCAGGAGGCCTATGGTACCCGTGGGCGCAACATTCGATGCCTGCGCATTCCTGTAGCCGTACTTCTCGCCGAGTTTGATGCACTCATTCCAGTCATCCATTGCAGCCCTCAGCATGTCGCCGTCGACGTACTGGCTGTCAACACTGTACAGAGCATCCCTGTGCATCCGTATTACATTCAGCATCGGTTCCCGGTTGACAGCAAAAGCCTGGAAAGGGCCGAGAATGGAAGCAAGTTCAGAGGAAGTCCTGTAGCAATGGCCCGTTATCATTGCAGACACAGTTGCAGCAAAAGCTCTGGCCTCTTCACTGTCATAAGGGTAGCCGAGCAGCATGACCGTGGTTCCCAGATTGGCAAAACCCAGTCCCAGTGTCCTGTACATGTGGCTGTTGTATGCAATGTTCTTGGTCGGGTAAGAAGCCATATCCACGATGATGTCCATCGCCGTGGTGAATACTCTTATCGTGTGTCTGAAGCCGTCTGTGTCGAACTTTCCGGACTCGTCGACATACTTTATCAGGTTGATGGATGCCAGATTGCATGCTGTGTCATCCAGGAACATGTACTCCGAGCATGGATTCGAGGCATTTATCCTGCCCGAATTCTTGCAGGTATGCCACCTGTTTATTGTTGTGTCAAACTGCAGTCCAGGGTCAGCTGATGCCCACGCAGCCTTTGATATCTCCTCCATGATTTCTGCAGCCCTGTAGCTGTGTGCAATACCCCCGGTTGTACGGTATACGGTGTTCCACATTCCATCCTCTAGGAATGCTTTCATGAACTCATCAGTCACACGCACGGAGTTGTTCGAATTCTGTCCCGAAACAGTAAGATAAGCCTCACCGTTGAAGTCGGAAGGATAACCCTGTTTTATCAGAGCACGGACCTTTTCCTCCTCTCTGACCTTCCAGTTTATGAACTGGATTATCTCCGGATGGTCAACGTCGAGGACAACCATCTTGGCGGCCCTCCTTGTCGTCCCGCCGGATTTTGTTGCGCCTGCACCTGCATCGAGTACCTTAAGGAATGACATAAGTCCCGATGAGGTGCCGCCTCCGGAAAGTTTCTCTTCGGCGGATCTTATCTTTGAGAAATTAGAGCCCGTACCTGAGCCGTACTTGAAGAGTCTTGCCTCATTCTTGACCAGCTCGAAGATGGACATGAGATCATCATCAACAGACTGGATGAAGCATGCGGAGCACTGCGGCCTGGTGTATGAATCGGCAGTCTGTGCCGAATCGCCCGCCGCGAAATCCCATGCCCAGTTACCGCCGCTTCCCTTTATGCCGTATTCCTGCGCGAGGCCAACATTGAACCAGACGGGCGAATTGAAGGCGGCCATCTGATGGACAAGCATATAACTTAACTCTGCCTCGAAATTGCCCCCATCCTGCGTGTCAAAATAACCATACTTTTCACCGGCGGACCGAATGGTGTGTGCCACCCTGTACACAAGCTGCCTTACGCTCTTTTCGCAGCCGTCGGCAGGTACTCCTGCTTTTCTGAAGTACTTGGAGACAGCAATGTCGACAGCCAGCTGGCTCCAGTCTTCCGGCGTCTCCACATTTTCCATGCTGAAAACAACGGTGCCGTCCGGCTCCGTGATCTTCGAACTCCTGATTGCCCATTTCACTGTTGAAAACGGGTCTTCGCCTGGCGCGGTGTAGCGCCTGTCAAACTTCATCAGCCTGGCCTGCCCCTGGACGCTACTGGCCTGGTCGATCATGCCCGTATCCATCCCGGCCTGACCACCATGAACGTACATCTGACTCTTAGACTCACTGCTCGTCACCTTGTCGGTATTCATTCCTAGCACAACCTCCCATCATTAACCTTTTTGCCGCTTTTCCGGAAAACGGCAACCGTGTTTGAAACGTATTTGCTGCATTACAGCTTATCCGATCCTATCAAATGCAGAAAGGATGCGCCACACAGTGCATCCCTGCACCCCATTTCTTATTGGTGAAACTTAGGTGATGTAACGATCCGTATATATGACTATTTGAACTCACTCTGCAGTATGAGCGATTCCATGACTTTGACTGCTTAATTTATCAGTACTGTATTCATGACTGTATTCAATTACTTATGCTGAATTGTATTCAATAATGAATTCAGAAACATCGGTTCAGAATTTCAGCTTCTTGAACTGCAGTTCTGAACCAAAGCTGCTGTCGAAAAGCTGATGTGCATTTCCGCCGGAAACTGCAACCTCGATATAGCCGTGAGAGCCGACGAGAACTACCGGTTTCCCTGACGGGACATCCGAATACGTCTTCCTGAACTCCACTACCTGCTGCACTTCACCGATTATTACTGAAACACGATCGCCTGTTTTGAAGAGTTTGCCAAATTCATCGGCATGTATGTTGGTTATGATGTTTCCAAATCCGTCGGCATAGACGTACGTTCCCGCTATCCCGGAGGGAATGTTCCTTGTTTCTCCAAAACTAAGATCGCTGTACACCTTGAGCAGTGGGCCTATCTTTTCAAAATCCTGGCCGGATGCAAGATATGCCGCTGCCGGTGCGAAAACATCCCTGCCATGAAATGTGTTGGAAACTCTGTCGCACTGAACCTGCTTCACATTTATCTCCCTGACCACTGGCCTCCCGCTTGCCCTGGCCGCAGGTATGAGAACACCGTTGTCGGGACCGACGAAGAAATAGCTGCCCGATTTTATCGCAATGGGTTTCCTCGGCGTACCAACGCCAGGATCTATAACCGCGGTGTGTACCGTCCCTGCCGGGAAATAAGGAACAACACTTCTCAATATGAATGCGCCCGCCTGTATTGACTGCGGCGGCACATCATGCGTTATGTCGACTATCTCGGCATCCACCCTGCCAAGTATGACGCCTTTCATCGACCCCACATAACCGCCCGCGGTGCCGAAATCAGTCAGGAGAGATATCAACGGTCTTGTTAACGCATCACTGTCCTTTGCCAAGCTTATCCACCGATGTATAAATATGAAATGAAATATAATATGTTTTGTTCCAAAACAGCGAAGGCTGCACTTGCGGTCCACACCTTTGTTACGACGTCACCTGATTCGGGCGGCAACCGCCTCTATCTCCACCTTCGCATTCTTCGGCAGCGCCGCAACCTGGATTGTGGATCGGGCCGGCTTCCATTCACCAAATGCCTTTGCATATATCGAGTTGACTTTTTCAAATTCATGCAGGTCTGTCAGAAAAACTGTTGTCTTCACCACGTCGTTCAGAGAAAGACCTGCAGCAGCAAGTACATGACTGATATTCTTAAGGCATGCTGCTGCCTGCTCGGCCACATCATCCGAAACCAGTTTCCCGCTCACTGAGTCAAGCCCAAGCTGTCCGGAACAATATACGAAATCGCCCGAGCCAATCGCCTGTGAGTATGGGCCAATGGCCGCAGGCGCGTCGCCGCTGCTTATCTTTTCAGCCAGTATAACACCGCAACAGCAATGCAACAATGACAAGAAATTCTTTTTGGAAAAAGTTTGAGTAAGGGATTTCGGACACTCCACAGGAATTTTTCAGGCCTTGTGGGAGACAATCTTCCTGAGAAGACTGACAACTCTATTATGCCCGTGCTGGGCCTTGTTGAGCTGTCTGCTCTCTGTAACGGCGAGTATGTTCAGGTAGTCCTGTGCTGTCTTGGTAGGCGTATTTGTTGAATATATTATGCCAAACTGCCACATATTACATCACTTTATTAGATTAGTTGCAATATCAACTGAATATTATTTAGTATATGAACTTGTTCAATGTAGTATCGTACTTGAAAATGTGCAAAATTGCAGGAACAGCAAACAAAAGCTTTAACCGAATAAATGTAGATATATAGTTTAAATGGACGAAAAAGATATCTCGATTCTCGAACTCCTTCAGAAGGACGCTAGAATGCCGCTGAAGGAAATTGGCGAGAAAGTGGGGCTGGCTGCGCCCACAGTCCACGAAAGAATTCAGGGCATGATGAGACAAAATGTCATAGCAGGATTCACCACTCTTGTCGATCCGAAAAAGGTGAACCTTGACATAACCGCGTTCATAATGCTCTACTTCAAGACCGGCGGTTCTCTGGGTGATCCAAAGGTTGTTGAACTTATTAACAGCATAAAGGATATTCAGGAATGCTTCCACCTTGCAGGTGACGAGGACCTCATAATCAAGCTCAGGACAAGGAACATGACGACGCTGGAGGACATAATACTCAAGCTCTCCAAATCTGGCCACTTCAGCAGGACGAAGACTATAATTGCCCTTTCCACGGTGAAGGAAACAGTATCGCTGAACCTTGGTCATTTCGTTGAAAAACCTGCCAGGGAAAAAGGCGAAAAGCCAAGACAGCAGATTGTTGAAACAGGTGCTGTCTAACGGCAGGTGAAAGTCAGGGAGAAAATGGCGGAAGGCGGAACTGATACGGGCGGCACTTCCGGAGTGGCAGATTCTGCTCAAGTCTACCCTTATGAATTCGACCCGGAGATAAGGAAACGGTCAAAGTCAATTGCCTTGAGGTTTCTCAGGCTCAACCTGACGTCGATGATTGCAGGAGCGCTGTTGCTGCTTGTTCTTCTTCTCTCAGGAATTGCCGAGCAGGTTTCGCTTGCACTCAGGGGTATATACTGGCCGCTCTCGGTGCTCATATACATACCCGCATTCATCGCGCTCTTTTTCCTGATC
>JAJYOM010000078.1 GCA_021796175.1 Thermoplasmata archaeon | reverse complement strand
ACCCAGCTTATGGCTGAGGAGAAGATTGATGCGATCATAAAGAGAACAAGGATGGGAGGAGACGAGATAGTGAACTTCCTGAAGACAGGAAGCGCATTTTATGCACCTGCCTCATCAATATACGAGATGGTTAAGTCAATTGCACTTGACGAGAAGAAGATTCTGCCCTGTTCGTCTTACCTTGACGGTGAATACGGTGTCAAGGACATATACACGGGTGTGCCGGTTGTGCTCGGTAAGAAGGGAGTGGAGAAGATAGTCGAACTGAAGATAAGCCAGCCCGAGTCCGACGCACTCAGGTCCAGCGCCGATGCGGTGAGGAAGGACATAGAGCTTCTGAAGGAGCACAAGTTTCTCTGAATTCAGTAGATGACGGGCTCATACCTGTCATCCATGTAATGACTTCCTAATTTTCCCACAATGGGAATTGAGTGACCGCATGCAGTGCATCTGCTGTGGGAATCCAGGCCCCAGGAAGTGATGTCAAAGCCGTGCCTTCCCACCGCAATTTTTCCGCAGCCGGGACAGTAAGTGTTCTCATAAGGATGGCCGGGAACATTGCCAATGTAGACGTAGTTCAGTCCCTCCTTTCTTGCCACCTCCCAGTGCTTTTCGAGTGTTGCAACAGGTGTGCTGGGCAAATCTGTCATCCTGTAGTCCGGATGGAAACGAAGGAAATGTATTGGGAAGTCCGGTCCAAAGTTGTCATATATCCACCTTGAAAGTTTCCTTGCCTCTTCGAGGCTGTCTCCCACCTGCGGCACCACAAGATCTGTGAATTCAACATGAACGGAGGTCCTGCTCCTTATCTCCAGCAGATACTGGAATATCGGTTCAGGGTCCGGGATACCAATGTACTTACGGACGAACGATTTCTCAGCGTTGCCCTTGAAATCCACTGTGACAGCATCGAGGAATTCCTTGACCAGCGGTATGACGTTCGGCGTAGCGTAGCCGTTGGAAACAAATATATTGAAAATACCTTCACGGCGGGCAATCACGCCGATGTCATGTGCGAATTCCATGTATATTGTCGGCTCGTTGTATGTGTATGCTATACCCTCACACCGGTGGCTGCGGGCCATGCCGACTATCTGCTCAGGTGTGAGTTCATCACCCTCCACCTTCCTCCTCTGGCTTATGTCATAATTCTGGCAGTAATGGCAGAGCCAGTTGCATCCAGTGGTGGCTATTGAAAATATCCTCGTACCAGGCATATAATGAACCAGGGGCTTCTTCTCAATCGGGTCTATGTGACCCGTAATAACCCTGCCGTAGACAAGAAGCTGGAGCTTGCCTCCTATGTTCTGCCTGACGCCGCAGAGGCCTACCTGCCCCTCGGCGAGCTTGCAGTATCGTGCACATGCAGTACACCTTATCTTCCCGGCGCCCGCTTCCTCAAAGAGCAGTGCTTCCTTCATCCTTAACTGACTATCTGCGAAATGGAATAAGACTGTTTGCCGTCAGATATCAAGTCAGCTATATATGTTGTAAGGCTCCTTGATAGCCGGCTCTGCCTGCTTTCTGATTTTCTCCAGCTGGCCCTGAATGTCCCGTGCCTCGTCAAGAAGTGGTTTGAGCGACAGGCTGAACGGCCTCGGCCGGAGCAGTTTGTTAAGGACAGCGATCAGGCTGGCGGCAGCGGCAGCGTCTGGTATGTCTGTCCTCGCGTCCGCGTAAAGCCCTATGACGTCAAGGTTCTGCATTCTTCCCTGGTTTAACATAATGGCAGATACACCGGTTATCATACCCACCTGCAATGTCTCAAGTTCTGCTTCCTTCATCTTCTTCCTTGAACGATCGCCAGATCCTATGGCCCAGACCGCTGGTATTACATCGGCAGGTCTGTTTTCTTCGTCCTCCTCCCCCTCGCGTGGTATTGCGTCCATAGCGATGAAAGAAGTGCAGCCGGACTCCGCCCCCCATTTGATCAGCTCGTTTGCAACTGCCCGGTGCGTCTTGATTGGCAGGGGAACCTCACTGGTAAAGATGGCAAGGTTTAGATCAAGTGAACAGTACACCCTGCACGGCAGTTTCGGTCTACCGTTGTATATCATTGAAACGGGAGGAAAGTCGTCTGCGTCCATCGCTGCAACCTGATCCATCTGCAGGTTCGAAATCATGTAATTGGCCGCTATGCTGGCAACCATACCTACCCCAGTAAAAGCCTCAATAAGGACTCCGTTGTTCAGTGCAACTTCCTTGAGTTTTGTCAGCCGGACATCACCAGACATTGTAATCGCAACAGGTAGGTGCTTTCTACTATTTTAGAGGTAGATTGAGTTCAGCCAGAGGGCCGTGCATCTTAAGCATACCCGTTTCCGGCTGGACACTCGAACATGATATTATAACCGTACCACTATCAATGAAATGTGACGCGCAGCGGATTGACGGAGAGACGTGTGATTGAAGAGTTATCTCACATTTTCAAGTCGCCAGCGCCACCGGAAGGGATAGGCGATGATTGTGCCGTCATCCGCATCGGAAGGCAGCAGATGCTTGTAAGTACAGATATGCTCGCCGACAGCACCCATTTTTCTCACATCATGAGCAATATGGAAAAAGGCAGAATGGCGGCAGCTGTCAACCTCAGCGACATTGCCGCAATGGGTGGCAGGCCCGTCGCCATGGTGGTTTCACTTGGAATACCACGCTACATGAGAAGGGGAGACATAAGTGATATAGCCAGGGGCATAAACGAACGTGCAGTCGAATTCGGAGTAAGGATTGTAGGCGGGGATACCAAGAGCACCCAGGAACTTACAATCTCAATAACAGTGATGGGAAGGAAAACAGGAAGACTGCTCCTCAGGAGCGGCGCGAGAGCGGGACAAATACTCGCCGTCACGGGGACTATAGGGGAAGCAGCTGCGGAATATTCACGACTCGAGCGTGGTGAAAAACCGGAAAAAGGATCCAGGCTCTTTAACCCTGAGCCAAGGATAGAAGAAGGCATACTCCTTTCGAAGAGCGGCATATCTTCCGCTGCAATCGATATAACAGACGGACTTGCTCTCTCAGCGTGGTATATAAGTCGTGCGAGCTGTGTCAGACTCGAGATAGACGAGGAAGCTGTTCCGGTGGCGCGAAGACTTTCCGGGCATGGGATCGGCAGCACCCGCCAGAAGGAGATTGCATACTACTGGGGTGGCGATTATGAACTCCTTTTCACAGCAGAGTCGCGCGAGGCACTTGGAAGAGTTGCGTCAAGGATGAAGACACCCGTAACTGTCATTGGCAGTGTTTGCAAAGGGGAGGGCGTCTATTCAAGGAGGGGGAAAAAGAAAGCTCTGCTTGAAGAGAGAGGTTACGATGCCTTCACGGGAAAGAAGATTGACAGTTAGACTTGACGTATCGGAACTTTACTCCATACTTTATTCAGTATATGGTGAACCTGGCTGGTGGCCTGCGGAAACAGAATTCGAAGTGTGTGCCGGTGCGATACTGACACAGAGCACGTCATGGAAGAACGCTGAAATGGCAATTGCAAGTCTGAAAAGCGCCGGACTGATGAGCGCTGAAAAGCTGGCACATGCCGATGTAACCGCAATCGAGGAGCTGGTCAAACCCAGCGGTTTCTATCGACAGAAGGCGGAGAGGCTCAGAGTGTTTTCAAGATTCCTGCTCGAAAGGCATCATGGATCGCTTGAGGAACTGGCAGGAATTGAGATGGGCAATTCGAGAAATGAACTGCTCTCCATCCACGGCATTGGTGAGGAGACTGCAGACTCCATACTGCTCTACGCCTGCAACATGCCTGTTTTTGTGGCAGACGCATATTCCCGCCGCATACTGGGCAGGCTCGGTCTGGTTTACAGCAAATCAGGCTACGCGGAGGTCAAGAGATTCGTTGAAAGAAGTGTTGGTGGAGATGTCGTGCTGTACAACAGGTTGCATGCGTTGCTCGTCGAATTCGGCAAGAAGCTCTGCAGATCTGAACCAGCATGCAGTCGGTGTTTTTTGTCAGACAGATGCAAGTTCGGCAGCAGGAAGCTAAAGGTAGAAAAGAGGGTTTCCAACCGCGAGCACAAAGATCAGTCCGGCCGCGAGAGGTACGATAAAAGGCAGCTTGGGTGAAATCCAGACACTTTTCCAACCGGCTCTTCTAATCTCAGCGAGTGCAACATTCTCGTCAACGGTACCGAGCTTCCTGACTCTCTTTGGTTGCCCATTCTCATCAGAAACTTCCAGCAGCCACTCTTTGCTCAGATCAACCGCTTCGACATTCCTGACGAGGCCGAGAAACATGTGAGGCAGTCTCAAATTTCCCTTTGCTGCGTTTCTGCCTGCGAGTATTAGCGGGACGACTGATGAAAATATGGCCCCCATCATCAGAACGCTGAGAAAGAAAGGAAAAGTCAGGTCTGAATATACCGGCATCTTTGCACCGGACAGTGTTTGCGGATAGAAGGGGAAAATGATGGCAAGCGTTACAAGCGCCTTTGCGTCGGCACCCCCTTTGATAACATCTATCCTGTAAAGGAGGAAGATGAAGGCTATCCACGCAGAAGTTGAGAGCATCGCATCAACATATATGGAGCCGATGTGCTGAATTGACTGCAGAACAGCTATAAACAGGAGCACGGCGGCGATAGAGTACCTGGCTGGATTGCCCGACTTCCCCAGCAGCTTCTGCCAGTCTACAAACATGTCGGCAAAAAGGAACGCGGGAAGGAGCAGCGCGATTGAAGAAAGGCCCGGGACATCATAATTGCCAAACGCAATGCCTGCTGCAAACAGGGCAAAACCCAGTGAACCCAGCACAATCCAGAGTATGTCACTGACTTCCCTGTCCCGCAGATCCTGGACAGATGCCACGAAGAATACAGAAAGTGCTGCGGATGCCGGGATTATGTACCAGAGATACACGCGCTTTAAAACCATATGGGTATTAGATAACACTTTTTACACAGTTAGCTGCAACGCACTGCCCCACGAAAAGGCTCAGCTTTCCGGTTCGACTATAACGTGTTTCAGTTCAGGCATTTCTTTCGCGAGAGCCACCTGAACAATGTCTATCGACTGCTCAAGCTGGTCAGTTGTAAGACCATCCCTGAAATTGACTCTCAATACTACCAGCAGGCTCTCCGGTCCAAGATATATGGATTTGATATCGCGCACCCTGTTAACATTCGGGAGCGACTGCAGGTATGCGGATATTTTGCGCAGCTGTTCCCGGTTCAGACCCTTGCCAATCAGTAGTTCCCGGGACTCTGAAGAAAGGACTATTCCGGTTATCAGCAGGAGCACCCCATTTACAACTGCAGCACCCGAATCATATAACGTCAGGTGAGTATAGTAAACGACTGACAGAGCGGCAAGTGCGACACAACTTGAAACAATGCTCATAACATCCTGAACGAGCACTGTTCTTACGCCCTGGTGGTACTGCTGCAGTGCTCCTGGCCTGCTTCTCTGCGCTGCCCTGTTTCTAGCAAGTATATACATCAGGCTTGCCGTGCTTATTGCCACTGTGGCAAGGAGAACTGTGATGCTTGCGCCTATCTCCCTGATGGGTCTGCCGTGGAAAAGCTCGAATATGCCGCTCAGAATGGACAACGCGCCGTTCACTGAAAAAACAAAGACGCCGCTTATGAATGACCAGAAGAACCGGTCGAGTCCGTAGCCGAAGTGGTGCGCCTCGTCCGCAGGTCTCATGGAACTCCAGACTGCATAAAGGAGAAGACCCCCGCTGGCTACATCGCTAAGCTGGTAGAGTGCTTCGGAAAAGACAGCCTCGCTGCTGCTTATTATTGAAATTGCAAGAATAAGGATGAAGAGCAGGCCATCGGCAACAAGTGTGATTGATATGGTCCGGTAGCTTCTGTCCCTGGACAACATTTCTTCTTCTGTCCAGCCAACCAGTAGCCGGAAGCAGATTAAAAATGCTTTTGAAATGCAACAAGTACGTGTTGACGAAGGCGAAGTCGATCACCGAGAACAATTCATTTAAATAGCTTGCCTGCCAATTTTACCGCGCAGATATGAAGACACTTATCCTCTGCGTCGACAGAGATGACGACATAGGTGCGAAGGCGCACTTATCCGGTCCCTTCATTGGAAGGGAGGCGAATTTCGAAGCTGGCACAGCCCTGGCACTCGCTGATCCCGAAGATCCGGATGCCAACACTGTTCTTTCTGCAGTTTCAATGTATGATGAACTTTCCAAGAGAGGTATGGATGTCCAGGTTGCGACAATAGTCGGGAGCCAGAATGTCGGTCTGGAATCAGACAGGATACTGTCCCAGCAGCTTGAAAGGGTCATGGAGATAGTCAAGGCAGACAGGGCAATACTTGTAAGCAACGGGGCGGAAGACGAATTCTTCTATCCAGTCATCTCCTCGCGCATCAAAATAGATTCTGTACGCAGGGTTTTCATCAAACAGACACCAACTGTGGAAGGTGTCTACTACATACTGATTAAGACGCTGAAGGACAAGAAAATGAGAAGGAAACTGTTTGCACCTATTTCGGCCATATTCATGGTCTACGGTTTCTTCCTCATGTTTTCAGACATATTGAATCTCAGCAGGAGCCACAACCTGAATTATATCTCGGCAATCGCTCCTGGACTGATAACCTTCCTGATCGGACTTTATCTGGTCTGGTACGCGTATGACCTGGGGGATGCGATAAAAAGAGGAACTGGCACCATATGGAAGGCCATAAGATCCGGGAGCCAGATGCTTCCATTTGCGATTGTTTCGATTATAATGGTGGTTCTTGGGCTGCTGTATGCATTCTCCACCGTAGTCACTGCGCGGAACGTTCCTCCGCAGATACTCCTGCTGATATTTGTTTCAAGCTTCCTCTGGATCGGCGTTTTCGCAGCCTTTGTGCTTGAAGTCGGCAGGTTCACGAACACATACATCAGCACACGGATGATTTCATGGTCATCCATTACTGCAGGCCTCATGTTCCTGGCCATTGGCCTGATAATACAGGGCGCAATTGATTCCATAAAACTCATCTATCATCTTGTTCCGGTGAACACTGCACTTATAGTTGTAGAGATAATTGCAGGAATACTCACCGCGATGTTCGGCGGACTCCTTAATGTCGGTGTCCATGGTCTGCACACAGCAGACGTGAATGAGTCGACGGAAAGGAGCGAGGCGCACGAAGCCGGTTCCCAGGTACTTAAATGAGATGGAGATGGAA
>JAJYOM010000077.1 GCA_021796175.1 Thermoplasmata archaeon | reverse complement strand
TTCAGCTCGCCATCCTTTTCAACTGCCAGAATTATGCCCCCTTCCCACGTTCTTCCTGCTTCCCTGTATTCACCGCTTGAATTGAGTCTGCTGACATACTCCTCGGCCCACTCTCTGCTGGGAAATCTCGGCATACTCTCGTGAATCGGCTGTGCTCTATAAACAATTTCGCGGCCCGGACAGCCTCCATTTCCATTTTGGGCAATTACCCGCGATTAGTCCGTTTGCCGGCATGCCTGGCAGCTCAGCCAGGCTGTTTATTGTTTGAACACCGGTATGGCTGTATCCGTGACTCGGGATATTTCAGCTTCCATTGCACCTTTTTGCTGCCTAAGTCATCTCGCCTACCGTCTTCTTCATCGCGTGGATGGCAGCCGCCACGTCATTGCTGTTGACCCAGCCCATGTGGCCGATCCTGAAGTATCTTCCCTTGAGCTCCGGATGTACTCCCGCGGCAAACTCGACCCCATTGTCAGCACACCTTTTAAGGAATTCACCAGGATCAAGTCCGCCGAGCAGCACTCCGGTTACAGTGTTACTTCTCAGCCCTTCCCTGGCGACGACCTGAAGCCCCATGTCCTCAACAGCCTTTCTTATGGCTGACGCAGCGGCGGCGTGCCTTTCCACGCGTGAACTTAAGCCTTCCTCCCTTGCGAGCCGAAGTGCTTCCCTCATGGAAAATACTGCCGATACAGGCGGAGTTGAGAAGTAACCTCCCTTTAGCGCCATCATGCCTTCCATGACCTGCGCCCAGTTTCTGAGGTCGAGAAAATAGCCGCAGACCCTGTCCTTGTCTGCAGATGCAAGTAGTGACTTCCTCACGACAAGGAGTCCGAGACCGGGGGGAGCTCCGATCGCCTTCTGGCTCGCGGTAAGCACGATGTCTGCATTCCACAGCGCTGCATTTACCTCCTCGCCGCCTACGCTCGCGACGCCGTCAACCACCACAATATCAGAATTTTTTCTGACCGCCGAGATCATTTCCCTTACCGGTGCCCGCACTCCGGTGCTCGTTTCAACGTGTGTCATCACAGTCATTCTGTAGCTGTTGGCCGACACCATTTCTGATATCCTGTTCATTGCAACCGACTCACCCGCCCTCGCGGTAAGCTTGTCAACCTGGACGGGAAACCTCTCGAAAATCTGTGACCATCTGTCGCCGAACACGCCATTGCTGAGCACGAGTATCCTGTCACCCTCCCTGAGAAAAGTGGTTACACTTTCCATTGCTGCAGTTCCGCTTCCGGGTATTATGAAAGGAAGGTAACCACCGTCGGCGCCTGTTAATTCAGCTAATCCGTCAAGGCACTCCTTCATGGCGGAAATGAATTCCGGTGATGCGAAACCGACGTTCTCCTCTGAACCGGCAACAAGCACCCGGTAGTTGCCTACCGAGGGTCCCATGTGCATTAGAATCCTTCTTTTCATAGGACCTGCATTCATATCTGCCGATTTATCGTTGCCGCCGTGACGATGTCACGCGGGCTGAGGATGCTCCTGAATTCCCGCATGTGTAATGCTTGAAGAAACAATTATAAGCTAAAGGCTGAAATCTAAAGGCGTGACCGTCTCACACAGGAACCAGATACTCGTCCAGGTCATAACCGAATACGAGGAGAAGCACAGGCATGACATTGAGAGCATCTCCTCAGTACCTGGCATGCAGGCCGTTCCTGTCACTCCTCTGAGCTTTGTTATGTCCATGCACTCGATGGGTTTCGGCACTGTCGCAGTCCTTGAACTGCCTTTCGTGCAGGAAAACGAGAAGGAGTTCATCAATCTGCTTACCGCCTCCAGCCTGCCTGTTGTAATAGTAACGGATGACCCGCTGGGCTATCTCAACTATACTTCCAGGGGAACGGTAAGGCTTGTGATGCGGGAACCCGGTTACACAAATCATCTGCCAGATGCAGTCAGGGCGGCGCATGAAGCCTCGGCGCTGATCGTGGAAAGGGATGCGCTTGAGAAGAGGCTGCAGGAGTACAACCAGTACCTGGAGACGATAAACAAGATAATGGAACATGACATAGGCGATATGAACCAGGCAATCCTCACGTTCTCAGAGCTGCTGCGCGGCTCATCGGCTGTTCCAAGCAGCAAGATAGTTGACAACATACTGATCCAGTCGAAAACGGTGGGCAACCTGATCAATTCGTTCTCCAAGCTTGCACAGCTTGCAAGGGGCAGCGTCGAGGAGATGACCGTGAAACCCCAGGAACTTTCCCGCTCGGCAATGGAGGGCATCGGCAGGCTCGGCATTGATAACAGCAGAAAGCTCGAGTCCAGCGCGCATATACAGGACGGGCTGGTGGTGCTTGGTGATTCACATCTTCCGGACCTGTTTGAATACGCACTTTCCTTCGTGGCGTCCATGAATCCGACATTCGAAAAATTCGATATAACTGCACGCGAGGGGCTCACGCTCAACAGTTCAGTGGTTGTCACCATTGTGCCAAATGGGCTGCCTGCAAATCTAATGCCCAAGTCAATCGCACGCGTGGATGACATGGACACACTGCTCCGAGGCAATGCCGACCTCATGGCGGTGATAATGCTAAGCAAGAGGTACGGCGGGAGCGTTTCTATCGGAGTAACCGCGCATGAGGGCAGGAACTGTAATTTCCTGACAATACTGCTGCCTTCAGCCGCATGAGGGAGTGCACTCAGTCCGCCGGATGCTCTTCGAGGTAATGCTGGGCATCGAGGGCAGATACACAACCCCATCCCGCGGCAGTGACCGCCTGCCTGTATCTGTGGTCATGGACATCGCCTGATGCGAATACGCCTTCTACGGGAGTCCTGCTTCCTCCATCCAGTCTGATGTACCCTTTCTCATCCAGTGGAAGCTGTCCCCGGAATATCTCAGTATTCGGCTTGTGACCGATTGCAACAAACACGCCCTTGACTTCAATCGAGCTCTCCGTGCCAGTCTTCACGTTCTTTATCACAATGCCGGAAACGTTCTTTTCTCCCTTTATCTCCTTGACTACCGAGTCCCAGATGAAGGATATCTTGCCGTTCTCCCTTGCCTTCTTCGCCATTATGGCCGAGGCACGGAGTTCGTCCCTCCTGTGAACAATGATGACGCTGGATGCAAATCTGGTAAGGAACAGTGCCTCCTCAAGCGCCGAGTCGCCGCCGCCTATCACGGCAATTGGCAAATTTCTGAAGAATGCGCCGTCACAGGTCGCGCAGCCTGAAACACCCTTACCCATCAGCCTCTTTTCAGATTCAATTCCAAGCCACAATGCACTCGCGCCAGTAGCCACAATGACCGCCCTTGAATGGAGCACCCGGTTCCCGACACTTATGGCGAAGGGCCTGCTGTGGAAGTCAACCGACGTCACATCGTCATCTATGAAGTCAGTCCCGAACTTGGCTGCCTGCTCCCTCATCCTTACCATCAGGTCAGGCCCGAGTATGCTCTCTGGAAAACCGGGAAAATTTTCAACGTCGCTGGTTATCATAAGCTGGCCACCCGGCGATCTCCCGGCAATAACGAGCGGTTCCAGCAGTGCCCTGGAAGCATATATTGCGGCCGTGAGGCCAGCCGGCCCTGAGCCTATGATTATGAGGTTTCTGACTTTTTCGGCCATCATTATCGGGTTTACAAGGCCGGCTGAATTATAATATTTTGCCCCGGCAATCCAATGTTGCTGATAAAGATGTTGCCGGCAGATGCTGAATGCCAGGTTCAGAGTTCCGGGTTGGCCATCATGTTCTGGTGATTGAGAGCTCTCCTCTTCGGTACCTGGTATTTCATTATTCTGTCCATGGGGCAGCCGGTGAATTCGGCCAGTGTCCGCAGCCGCTGCAAAGTGAAGGGCTGAGCCCCTGTGAGAAGCTGTCTTACGCTCCAGCCCGGATGGACTCTTGACCTGTAGCCAAGGACCCTTCCAAGCTGATTAACGCTGCCGGCCTTCTCTATTGCCCTGTTCAGCAGCTCGGTCCTGAAATCAGCAGAGAGCCAGATCTTCTCCTCGTTCGTCCAGCCCATATAATTCTGGACTGCCTTCTCCTCTCCGATCATCGGCTCCGTAAACTCGTTACACTTTATATTCAGATTTTGGTTCAAGTGTTGAACAGCTTGACGAATAACGAAATAACCTTGGTAAATTTTAGCATGATTTTGTGCATAATCTCAAAGCTGTGGCAGTCCCTATCAGCACAGCATGAGCGCGGCTGGAAGAGAGCTTCTTATGAAAGCGGTCGTCTTCAATCGGCATGGTGACTCCGGCGTTATGGAGATGTCGGAAGTCCCGGTTCCAGAGGTGCCTGACGGCTGGGTGCTTGTCAGGGTAAACGGGTCATCCATAAACCACCTTGACTTCACGGTGAGGAGCGGCTCAGCCGGCATCCCTGTCCACTTCCCCCATATAGGCGGGTGCGATGCGGCAGGCACAGTGGCTGCGCTGGGCAGGGGTGCAACAGGTTACAGGGAAGGTGAAGCGGTCGTGGTCAATCCCGGCATTGGATGTGGAAACTGTCCTGCCTGCAGGATGGGTGAGGATCCGCTTTGCGAGGACTTTCGCATTCTCGGGGAGCACATGAACGGCTCATTTGCCGAATTTGTGTCTGTTCCTGCAAGGAACCTGAAGCGCATGCCTCAGGGTTTTTCGCTTGTCAAGGCTGCAGCTTCACCTCTTGTCTATCTCACCGCCTGGCATGCACTTGTTGGAAGAGCGGGCATACGCTTTGGGGAACGGGTCCTTGTCACCGGCGGCAGCGGAGGCGTCTCGGCAGCCGCAATTCAGATTGCAAAACTGTTTGATGCGAACGTTGTGGCAACCACTCGGAAAGAGGAAAAGGCAGATGCGCTCCGAAGGATAGGTGCAGATGATGTCATTGTGACGGCAGGGGAAGGCTGGGGAAAGAATTACCTCGACAGGGCAGGAATCAACGGCTTTGACATAGTGATTGACTCGGTAGGCTCTGCACTCTGGAAGGACAGCATCCGTTCGCTTTCGAAGGGAGGGAGGTTCCTGAACTACGGAAGAACATCGGGCGGCCACGTGTCAACAGACCTGAGCTTTATTTTCTGGAAACAGCTGCAGATTATCGGCTCAACAATGGGAAATCCGGATGAATTCGACACTGTGATGAACCTGATTTTCAACAGAAGGCTGGATCCGGTCGTGGACAGGGTGTTTTCACTACGCGAGGCTGGTCTGGCCCAGGATTATGTTGAGTCGGCGGGGCAGATTGGAAAAGTAGTGCTGTTAGTTGGCGAGGATTCACACTGATCCTGTCACGCAACATGAATCTGAAAACTTAAATATGGAGAGGTCCACTATCTTCAGAGAACGGAGTCAAAGCACATGTTTGACGTCATATTCACCGAGAGGGCAATTGCGAAGGTTAAGACGCTTATGCCCGGTGCTGAACAGAAGCCGGCGCTGAGGGTTTTTGTTTCAGGTGGCGGATGCGGCGGTTTCAAGTACGGTATGAGCTTCGAAAGCAAGGTCGATGTACTGAATGACTTCAAGATTGAAAAGCAGGGTGTCAGCGTCATTGTTGACAGGGAAAGCGCGACCTATCTTGAAGGAACGGAGATAGACTATGTCGACAGCCTGCAGGGTTCCGGGTTCACTTTCAGCAACCCGAATGCAAAGACAACGTGCAGCTGCGGCCAGTCGTTCACAGCCTGATCATCGACCAAGTCCCAGTCTGTCGAACAGCAGCCTCTTACCTTGTTCCACATCGTCCACGCCGACTACCAGCTCCACCTTGCCTTCCTTCCTGTTTATGATGTAGACTGATTTTACCACTATTGACGCCTTCCGCAGTTTCCACAGAAGCTTCGCGAGTGAGCCTGGTCTGTCATCTATGGAAACAGTCAAGATCTCCGCTTCGGCGAAATTGTACTTCAGCTGCCTGAGAATCTGCCTGCATGTTGACTCGTCTGAGGTAACGAGCCTTACTCGCAAATCGCCGCCCCCGTCAGAACTCATGGCGAGCGTGACAATGTTCACGCCGCTGCTGCCGAGAGCTTCAGTCAGTTCTGCCAGCCCACTGTCCTTCGCATTGACCAGAACACCGAACTCCTTCGTTAATCTCCCCTTCATTGAAGGTGCATTCTAAATATTTCAAGATTGTCAGCATAGTATGCCTACCGCGAAGTGCAGTTTTGCGCTGAGTTGTGGAGAGAGTGCACTCAAGAAGCTGGTGCACCGGCGCATATCACTTTCCATCCGGTTTCCACCTCTCACCCATCTGTATCCTTTCAAGCGTTGAAGGATGGGTGGCAAACAGTATTTTCCTGATAACTGGCACGCTCTCCTCGATCATGTTGATGTCACACAGCCTCTTCTCGCCAGAGATGAATGCAACCGGATCAGTAGTTAGGTTCAGCGAAAACCGATCGGCCTCACTTTCCCTGCTCCTTGAGTACAGATTCATGAGGGGCGCAAGTGCGAACTCAACCAGGCCGAGTACGAGTGCAAACCAGAGTACGGCGGAAGGATCAGCGGAGGAATAGACTATGCGCATACGTTCGATGATACCCAGTGTCAGATACAGCATGTAAGCAAGAAAGTATGCCATTGCAACATTTATGACCATTGAGGCAGCAGTATCCCTCTTCAGGTAATGGCCGAGCTCATGAGCCACGATAGAGTCGACCTCGGCAGGCGCGAACTTCCTGAGCAGGTTGTCGAACACTACAACCTTCTTCCCTTTGCCTATGCCTGTCACGAATGCGTTTGCACTCGAAGATCGTGAACTCTCGTTGAGCGTGAATATCTCCAGCCGCCCGAGACCAACGCGTTCAAGCAATTTCCTCAGCCTGTTCCTTGTATCACCTTCCTGCAGTGGTTTAATTCTGTAGAAGAAGCGCGCGAACAGGAGTGGAAAGAGAGTGGAATAGGAAATACTGACAATCACGTAAGCTGTAGCAGCCACAATCCACCAGTAATCCTTCTCCAGCTGCATAATGGCGAAGAGGAACTCGGTGCCTGCGGTGGAAATGACAAGTGAAATCGATATCCCCTTGACCTGATCCTCGAGCCATCCGCTGACACTCTGTGTCGTGATTCCGGTCTCCTTCCTCAGCGAAAACCTCCTGAATGAAAAGTAGAGTTCGATCAGGAAAAAGAGCGCGATGAATGCGGGTATGTATATGAGCACCGAGAGCGGCCAGTATATACCCCTGAGTGCAAGCGAAACCTGCTCGGCAATTCCTGAGAGAAGAAGAACAAGCAGCAACAGGAAGGAAGGC
>JAJYOM010000076.1 GCA_021796175.1 Thermoplasmata archaeon | reverse complement strand
TCAATGAGCACCCCGAGGGCCAGACCGCCGAAGAATTCAAAGTAACCCGTGATAAGAGTGACTGGACCGGGTATCCCTTTTGTCCTCATGAAATCTATTACATCTTCTCTCCTGGAACCTATTTTCGGGTAGCCGTGTATTGCAAATGCGGCTCCAAGAGCAACCCTGAGCACCAGGAGTCCCCATGGCTCAAGCCCTTGAACTAACAGATACGATCCAGACAGACCATCACCTTCCGACAGAAGAAAGCAAATGACTGCGATGTATATTGAGTTTATTATTAAAGCGTCTTGTTTTTCCCTTCGGGCAATTGGCTTCACAATGCAATGCGCTTTACGGTCATCGGCGTCTCGGGAAAAACATGTAAAGAAAAATTCTTATAGTAGTGCAATCATAGTTTTAGCTCAGTTTAGCATTTTTGGAGCTGTGGTAGTATGGGAAAGGAAGACAGAATACTCAGGGTTGCCGAGTCGAGAACATACGACGTCGGCAGAGGCATAGTGAGGGTTGATGGCCAGATAATGAAGTTCCTCGGGCTCAAAGCCGGTGATTTTGTTCTCATTTCCGGCAGAAAGAGAACAGCCGCTGTTCTTGGTGAGAGCAATCAGGAGGATGAAAACAGGGGAGTGATAAGAATGGACGGCACTCAACGGAGGAACGCCGGCACCTCGCTGGATGACAAGGTTGCGCTTTCAAAGACTGCACCTAAGAAGGCAAACAGGCTCAGTGTGGCACCGCTGGAGGAGCTCAAGCTGACCGGAGCAGAAGAGTACGTTTCGTCCATGCTTGACGGCAAGCCCGTTTCCAAAGGAGACGTCTTCCTTTTGAATGTCATGGGCAACAGGGTGGAGCTCATGGTCACCGGTTATGCGCCGAGCGGACCCGCCGCACTTGTCGATCGCTCCACGAAGGTGACCATATCAGCCAAACCTGTGAGGGAATCTGTCGCATCGGTCGCCAAGGTCTCCTATGAGGATATAGGCGGTCTTGAAGACGAGGTAAAGAAGGTCCGGGAGATGATCGAGCTGCCGCTGAAACACCCGGAGCTTTTTGAGCGCCTTGGTGTCGAGGCACCGAAGGGTGTGCTGCTCCACGGCCCTCCGGGAACTGGAAAGACACTGCTTGCAAAGGCGGTGGCGAGTGAAACCAGCGCCAATTTCTTCAGTATCGGCGGCCCTGAGATAATGAGCAAGTTCTACGGGGAGAGCGAGGAGAGGCTCAGGGAGATATTCAAGCAGGCGGAGGAGAATGCACCGTCCATAATATTCATCGACGAGATAGACAGCATTGCGCCGAAGAGGGATGAGGTCACAGGCGAGACCGAGCGGAGGGTTGTCGCTCAGCTGCTCGCGCTGATGGACGGCCTGGAGAGCAGGGGCAAGGTTGTTGTGATAGGTGCAACCAACAGGCCAAATGCACTGGATGCAGCGCTCAGGAGACCCGGCAGGTTCGACAGGGAGATAGAGATAGGTATACCTGGGAGGGGCAGCAGGCTCGAGATACTGCGGATACACACAAGGGGAATGCCAACAGACGACGATGTCAATCTGGAGAAAATTGCAGACATGACACACGGGTATGTCGGAGCCGACCTCTGGGCGCTCTGCAAGGAGGCAGCCATGAGGTCGCTCAGGCGGATGCTTCCATCTGTGGACATCGAATCCGATTCCATTCCAATCGAGGTGCTGCGAAACCTGCGGGTGAAGATGCAGGATTTTGTTGCAGCGTTCAGGGAGATGTCACCGTCAGGTCTGCGTGAGGTCCTTGTCGAAAGGCCGGAAGTCAAGTGGGCTGATATCGGCGGCCTCACTGAAACGAAGGAGGAGCTGCAGCAGGCAATTGAATGGCCGCTGAAGTACGGCGATGCATTCACGAAGCTGGATGCCAGATCGCCGAAGGGCATTCTGCTATACGGCCCTCCGGGAACTGGAAAGACACTGCTTGCCAAGGCAGTGGCAAACGAGAGCGAAGCCAACTTCATCAGTATAAAGGGGCCCGAATTCCTCAGCAAGTGGGTCGGCGAAAGCGAGAAGGCAGTCAGGGAGATATTCAGGAAGGCCAGGCAGGCAGCACCGTGCGTCATATTCATCGACGAGATAGACGCGGTCGCTCCAAGCAGGGGCAGCGGTGTTGGCGATTCGCAGGTAACCGAAAGGGTTGTCAGTCAGATACTCACTGAAATGGATGGACTCGAGGAGCTGGAAGGCGTTTCCGTGATGGCTGCAACTAACAGACCAGACATAATCGACCCTGCTCTTCTCAGGCCAGGCAGGTTCGATCGCCTCATCTATGTTCCTCCGCCGGATGAGGCTGCCCGCGTGTCAATAATCGAGATACATACCTCAAAGAAGCCGCTCGCCGATGATGTCGACGTCTCCCGCCTGGCCGGTGTGATGGAGAACTACACGGGAGCGGAAATTGCTGCGGTGTGCAATCAGGCCGCAATGTCCGCCATGAAGGAGTACGTGTCGGGACATGGCGGTATCGACAAGAGCTCTCTTGCGAAGCTCAGGATACACAAAAGGCACTTTGAATCAGCGATGAGGAAGGTCTCCCCTCTCACAAAGGAGGAACTGTCCCACTATACTGACGTAAGCGGGAGGTTCAGGCGACAGGAAGGGGAATACGCCTCGCTCTGACATTCGGTCTGTACCGGTGCAGCATCAAACCTTTTCTACTTGTTGCCGCTAAACCGCACTTATGATAGAGCTCTCGGACAGCGACTTCAGGGGAAAGGGCCTTCGAATCCAGGAAAGGACAGTTGTCCTGTTTCATGCCAGGTGGTGCCCTTACTGCAAGGAGCTGATGCCTTCTTTCGAAGAATTCGCTGGAGGCGCAAGGGTCAAGGTGGCCAGAGCCGACATTTCTGACTACGAATCCCCGCTCTGGGATACGTTTGCCATTGAGGCAGTGCCCACGGCAATACTGTTTGATAACGGTCAGGTTGTCGGGAGGATAGATTCCAGGATGGGCGACGGAATCACGCCTGAAAAGTTCATGGAGTTCGCCGAGTCGACAAAGTCGATATAGCCAATGAGTGTGTTACAGACCGGGAGAAAATGACATCCGGGTCTGATTTATCCGATACGCTGGAAATTCTGAAGGGTCAGATAGAGCTGCTGATGAGGAAGCTCGACTCATCGGAGAGCGGCATAACAGCGGTGCTGAAGAAGGAGGAGGAAAACAACAGGATACTCACCTCCTTGATGGAGACGCTTCAGCAGATGGGCCTGCTTTCACAGCCGTACAAAAAAGCGGAACAGAAGAGCCACAATGGCGAGGACAGGGCTTACTGGTGACTGCGTAAGCGGGATGCAACTCTATATTATAGGCGACGGCCGATACTCATCAGGCAGGAATGGGACTGTCAGACGCAATCTCCGGTGACTACAGCGAAAGGAGTTATCTCTCCTCGACCGAATCGGCTCGCTATCTTGGAATAACTGTCGAGAAACTGCACTCACTTGTTGACAGTGGGAGTATAGAAGCCAAAGTCTCTGCCAGCGGCCAGATGCGCTTTTCGCTCACCGACCTCTCCGCCTACGAGACTTCGCTTCCCCGTTCGCCTGAAAGGAGGGCAGGGAAAGTCGGGCAGGTCACCGAGATTAATGTAAGGGGAACGCTGCAGAAGATTGTATGCAGCGGATCACAGTCGATGCGCGAACTTGAGAGCGATTCAGGCAGTTTAAGGGTGACCTCTCCTCCCTACTTTGATGCAAAGATGTACTCGAGGGAGGAGGTTGAAGGCGAGCTGGGCAGTATACACGACGTCGATAGCTGGTTCGTGCATATTGCTGCAGTGTGGCGGGAGGTGCACAGGACGCTTCAGCCTGGCCGCAAGGCATTCATCAACATAATGAATCTGCCTGTCAGGCTCAGCAGCGGCGGTTTCAAGTCGCTCAACCTCGTCGGGAGGACTATCGATGTTATGGAGGACGCCGGTTTCGTTTTCAAGCGGGACATAGTGTGGCACAAGACAAATTCGGTGAGGGCACACTTTGGCACCTATCCCTATCCCGGCGGAATACTCCTCAACAACTCACATGAATTCATACTGGAATTTGAGAAGCCTGCCCCGCGGGGCTACCGGAAATACGCTCATCTCACACTGGAGCAGAAAGAGCATTCCAGGATAGACAGGGACTTCTGGCTTCTACTGAAGAACAGCGATGTCTGGACTATGCACCCGGAGGGCAGCGGCGACAGGAGACGCCATGTCGCGCCCTTTCCACTTGAGCTGCCATCACGCATAATACGTGCCTACAGCTATGAGGGTGAAACTGTTCTTGACCCGTTCCTTGGTTCTGGCACATCGCTGGTTGCGGCTGCACGGCTGGGAAGAAACGGCGTCGGTTATGAAATAGTCGGCGAAATCGCTCTTGGTGCGATCAGTGCAGTCTCATCAGCCTGATGGCTGCTGATTACCTTTTCCTGTGATTCACATTAATATGGTCGCCGTTGTCTATCAGCTTGTCCCTTTCCATCGACCTGTTGAAAGCAACTTCGTCGACAACTATGAGCAGCCGCGTTGCTTCGACAAGGCTTGACATTATCTTCTGCACAATGGTTGCCACCTTCATATCACCGGCTGCAGTTACCAACGGCTCATTTGCTGAAACTTCCTCCAGCCAGCTGTTGATATCGTTGATGACGCTGTTCACTTCCTGCAGCGACTGCTCCCTGAAAGCTTCGTAGCTGCTGAGAACAAACCTGTTGAGTTTGGCAAGCATGTCATCCACGACCCGCGTAACAGAATCAGGCAGCTTCAGGCCCGTATCGATGAGCGACCACAGCTCCCTGGACACATTGTATATCAGGTCCCCGATCATCTCCAAATCCTTGATGACCAGCCTGTAACCCATCTGAAACTTGTGGCTCTCTATTCCGAGTCCCTTCGCCAGCCGGTAATTGTCTGTTGAAAGGAGGAGCTGTCTTATCATCAGCAGATAGAAACTGTCCACTTCATCCTCAAGTGCGAAAACACTCTCTACGGATTCTTTGCTGTTGTCAGCCAGTCCCTTCCTGCAACCCTCTATTTCCGCATTCATGACGCCAATTACCCTGGACAGTATGTGGTCCAGGCGGTACTTGATGGGATCGATGAAATTCTGGAACTCCATTGTATTGGCTGATTGCTCGACCAGGCTGAGCCCAAGGACTCTCCTTACCGCCTCTGAGGCTTCCTCCTTCTGCGCATCTGTGAAAGGCTCCCTCGATCTTATAATCACATTGTCGTGTCCTGCGATATATGAACCGACAATCAGTCTGGTCAGCATGTGTGGCTCCTCGCCCTCCATGTCGATATGGACAGTTTTCTGTTCATCGGGCGGTACGCCGACCTGCGTCTCTTTCGAGAGTTCCAGTTTTCCGCCACTCATTTCCTTGAAGGTCAGTATGTCTCCGGGCTTGAGATTTATTTCCTCGATCCAGTTTTTCGGGAGTGTTACTGACAGGGAGGAACCGCCCACCTTCTGGACTCTTCGCGTGCGCTCAAGCTGGTCGTCCCTGTAGTTCTTCTTCCCGGGTAATCTATTCATGAGTGTATTTGCAGCCCCCTTCATTAGGAAGAGATATATTTCCTATGGATCTGGTGGTTATTTGATGTTTCGATGCACCTGTCAGGTACGCCGTATATATACTGCGAACAAAGACGGGAGGAAACAGCCGCGTGATGCGTCAACCGGTTTGCATCCGGAGGCGGGGAGGGCATAAATTACATGCTGCATCCCTCGCGGTCTGGCTAATTGCAAGGCACTCCCTAACTCGCCGATAGGATGATGACAGCCATTCCCAGTGCTGTTTCAGGCCGGTCTTCTGGACACAACGAGATGCCACCGGAGGTAACCATGCATAAGTGCCAGCGGTTTCATCACAGCCTCCACCTTCCCGAACGGGTGCCTGATTCTCGCCCGTTTCTCCCTTACCCTCCTGCCCAGCCTCTTGTTCTTTATCATGACTATGGAGGCGCCAAGCAGATATTCGTACCTTCTTTTCATGAGGTCCCAGTTGCTCTTCGGAAAGTTCTGGTAGTGCCTGACGAGCGCTGCGGGAACATAGATGCCGCGGTAGCCGCTGTCAATCGACCTCATTTCAAGGTCGTAGTCCTCCGCTTCGCCACAGGATTTTGCCAGCCTCATGTCGAACCTGAGTTTCTTCAGTATCTCCGTCTTCCAGGCTGTATTTCCCAGTGGCATGTATGTGACATCCAGGGTGACATCCGAACCGTAAATCCTGTCCTCGATCTCTTTGTAATACGATGATATGAAATCCGGCTTGGCAATGACAGAACTCATTGCACCACCAGTGAAATCCGCCCTGCCATCCAGTATCGGAGAGGTTATATCCCCGAGCCAGTTGCTCAGCGGCACCTCGTCAGAGTCCAGGAAAACTGTGACCTCCTCGTCAAGATAATCAATGGACTTCTGTCTTGTCTCAAGCGGTGTCCCTTCAAGTATTTTCCATTCAATGTTGAGCTTGTCAATCCCGGATTCTTCCTTCTGGAATTTCTGCATCTCATCCATGAATCCGGCGCTTGAACCACCGTCGGCAATAAGCACCCTGTCGGGCAGGCGCGACTGCAGCGACAGTCCCCTGAGCGCATCCTTGAGTCTACGATCATTGAAGTTGCAAATTTCCACTACAATCCTCAACTGGGCATCCTCTCAAGGAGCCAGAAAAGGGCGATGGTCAGGACGATAACGGCGATAAACGGGGCATATATAAGCAGAGCGTGTGTGCGGCTGCTGACATACCTGTTCAAAACGTTCAGGAATGCGAATTCCACGATGAACATGAGTATTATCGCACCTAATAGGCCAGTAATGACTTTACTCTGATTTTCTGTGTTCATTGCTGTTTCCTCTTGTTGAGCGTGCTTCCAGCGGCCACGAGTGACTCCACGATAGAGTTGAAACCTGTTCCTCTTAAAATAGGTTTTCGGCCCTGGACCTGCGGCCGGGTGCGTCAAATCGTCCGGTTTGGTCAGATGCTTCGCTCGGCAGTGGCACAGTCTTTTTGTCAGAAGCATTCAGTGTCTAACCTTCTCCACCTATCGTCAATATCGCTGTTCTCATTCATTTCGCACGAGTGCGCTAAATTTCCGGATATGGAGAGTGGCATCTGATTTTTAGCCTGCAGCTGTCTTTGCACAGTCCAATTAAGTGATCGCGTGGGACTCCCGGACAGTGTAAATAGTCAGAAGAAACCCGAGGCTGTAATCCTGAGCCTGGC
>JAJYOM010000075.1 GCA_021796175.1 Thermoplasmata archaeon | reverse complement strand
GCTGTAAATGAGAAGTCGGTCCTCATTATTACAGTTCTGACAGCAGGGAATGCCCTGAAATTAATTTGTAATTGGAGGCCCATTGAAGAAAACGACGATGGTATGCAGCCTTACTTGGAATCTTTCTGTTTGATTTGGCCCAGGCACATTCAGCAGCTCATCAGATCGCTTGCTCCTGATATCTGATACACATCTTTACACGCTCGGAGGGACATTTGGTCCTTGGAACTGACTGAAGTGCCTGCATTTTTGGCGATGTTCCACTCAAGGCTTAAATAGCTGTTCAAGTTTTATCAGAAACGTCAAACTTTTTTGCTATTGTATAGAGGTTGTTTGATGGACATATCAGATCTCAAGAAAGGAACTACAACTATTGGCATAGCCTGCAAGGACGGAGCGGTCTTGGCATCAGAAACGCGAGCCACTATGGGGAACATGATAGCACACAAGCATGCAGACAAGATTTACAAACTTGATGACAACCTTGGAATGACGACTGCGGGTCTTGTAGGCGACGATCAGGCACTTGCGAGGTATATAAGGGCCGAAGTTGAGTTGCACCGGCTGAAGACCGGGTCTTACATGAGTGTAAAGTCAGCCGCATCGCTGACAGCTTCAATCCTCCAGTCGAACAGATACACTCCGTTCTACGTAGGTCTGATAGTGGGTGGTGTTGACGGAAACCAACCTTCCGTCTTCGGACTGGATGCAGCTGGCGGAATGACACCCGACAAGTATGTTTCAATAGGTTCAGGTTCTCCTTTTGCGTTAGGGGTGCTCGAGGACCAGTTTGAGGAAGGACTGACTGTAGTGGAAGGTAGCGACATTGCAATTAGGGCGCTGCATGCCGCAATGGAAAGAGACTCAGCCAGCGGCGGGAAGGCGGTAATAGTAAACATCACTGGCAAGGGCTATGTCAAACTTGAAGACAAGGAGATAGAAAAGAGATGGGCAAAGATACTGAAAACAGCATGAATAAAATCCCTTAATTAGAACCGTACAGGTCCAGTTTTCCTGTTATTTGTCAAATTCACTCAATAATTCGAGGAGTCAAAACTAATGGCCGTTGAGAAAACAGTAGACGAAATAAAAGACATAGTTAGAAAGACGATACCCTCTGACATAGAGGTCACAAACATCGATTTTGAGGCTTCTGTAGTAGTTGTGTACATAAAGAACTTCGATACCTATTCTCAGAATACCGACATAGTCAGACAGCTGGCTCAGCTTCTCAGAAGGCGTGTTGACATAAGGCCAGATCCGTCATTGCTCGCATCCGAGGAAATCGCGGAGAAGAAGATAAGAGAAATAATACCTCCCGAAGCACAGGTAGTCGACATCTTTTTCGATGAGGAAACTGGTGAAGTCATAATCGAAGCACTGAGTCCCGGCGCCGTCATAGGCAAACAGGGCGCAGTTCTCAACGAGATAAAGAAGGAGATAGGCTGGGCTCCCAAGGTCGTTCGGGCACCACCAATTCCATCCAAAACAATAGGTGACATAAGGACCTATATGCGCACAATTGCCAACGAGAGAAAGGACTTTCTCAGGAAGGTGGGCAGAAGACTTTCCAGACCCATGATAGACGGCGAAAACTGGGTAAGGGTTACGTCACTTGGCGGTTTCAGGGAGGTCGGTCGTAGCTCATCATTACTGAGCACCAGGCAGAGCAAGGTGCTGATTGACTGCGGACTTGGAACTTCTGATCAGGATTCGGGCGGTCCAAACGTACCCGCTCCATATCTGAATGCGCCTGAACTGCAGCCTATTGAATCGCTGGATGCAGTGGTCATAACTCATGCCCACCTGGATCACACTGGCCTGTTGCCGGCACTTTTCAAATACGGTTACGATGGACCCGTGTACTGCACTCCACCCACAAGGGATATGATGTCGATGCTGCAGCTGGACATGCTCAAGGTAGCCATTGGAGAAGGCAAGAAGGCGCCGTACGAGTCAGCCAACATCAGGAAAGAGGTTGCTAACTGTATAACGCTGAAATATGGAGAAACTACAGATATTTCTCCTGACATCAGACTGACTTTCCAGAACGCCGGACACATTCTCGGTTCGGCGGTGGCACACTTCCACATTGGTGACGGCCTTTACAATATAGCCTTCAGCGGAGATATCAAGTTTGAAAAGACTTGGCTGTTTAACCCGGCAAACAACAAGTTCCCAAGGCTGGAGGCACTTGTAATGGAATCCACCTATGGTGGTTACCACGACATGCAGGCTTCAAGACAGGATGCCTCACAGGGATTGAAAACCATTGTTGAACGTGTCTTGGCAAGACAGGGAAAGGTGATCATTCCTGTCTTCGCCGTTGGCAGATCTCAGGAGATAATGCTTGTTCTTGAGGAGCTTATGAGAACGGGCCAGGTTCCAACACTTCAGGTGTGGCTTGATGGCATGATATGGGAAGCGACAGCGATACACACCGCGTATCCAGAGTATCTTAACAGCCAGCTAAGAACCCAGATATTCCAGAATGGGGAGAATCCGTTTCTCTCACCGATATTCAAGCGGGTTGACAGCGCCGAGACACGCCAGAAGATACTGAATGACCCGGAGCCCTGCATAGTCCTTGCTACCTCAGGCATGATGAATGGCGGTCCTGTTCTCGAGTACATGAAGCACTGGGCGGATAATCCAAACAACACGCTGATATTCGTCGGCTACCAGGCAGAAGGCACTCTGGGAAGGAGAATTCAGAGGGGTATAAAGGAACTGCAGATGACTGAACGCGGTCAGCAGATTGGTGTGCCGATAACACTGAATATCGAGACGGTTGACGGCTTCAGCGGCCATTCAGACAGAAGGCAACTGCTCAACTACGTGGCCGGACTTGACCCTAAACCAAACAAGATATTCCTTGGCCATGGCGAAGAACATAAGTGCCTCGAACTCGCAAGCACGATACACAAGAAGTTTGGCATAGAAACTAAGGCGCCTATGAACCTCGAGACAGTACGCCTCAGGTGAACAGTCAGTCTGATGCCCTTATCCCGATCTGCTGGTTATAACGCAGTTCTTCCTCAATTGGCCTTTCCAGACCGGGGAGCCATCTGTTTACCCCCTTCCTGACAAGGAGCGCCACCCTTGAATCCCTGCGTTCGCTCTGGAGGTCATAATCACCCAGTTCCCCAGAGAGCCTGAGAGCGAAGGAGCGAATTTCATCATGAGAGGGCATGTTGTCAATCGTCAGCCTTTCACGTGAATATCCAACATGCACGTATCCTTTGGACTCTATGAAATGAGGTTCGGCGACCCTGTCCAGTTTCGCGTACTGCTCTACGAAGCCTAGTGTCCAGTCCTTCACCAGTGTATGCCTGATCACTTTCCTTGTATTAAGTGAAGGAAGAAGTGAAAGCGTTTCCATAAGCTGCTCCCATGCATTTGACCTGATCGGGGCACATACTTTTGTGAATATCTCCCTGGAAGGGGCCGCGATTGTAACATATAATTGAGTGGGAAGCGGGTCCAGCCTGCGCAATACATCCGGATTCGTGCCATTGGTAACAAGGAATGTCGTCATTCCAGCCTGATGACAGAGTCCTATGTATTCGCCGAGCCGTGTGTAAGCAGTGGGTTCTCCCGTAAGGGAAATCGCCACATGCTTCGGGGTTTGTGATGCATTCCACTTTTCACCGGTGACTCTCGGGTCTCCCTTGTATCCGCTCATCAGCTTTCTCTGTGCCTCTATAGCCTCTTCCAGGATGAACTTTGGATCATCTTCAACGTCAATGTGATCTTCCTCAAAGTCCTGGAAACGCCAGCAGAACATGCAGTTCTCTGAACACTGGTTGACAGATGGAGTCATCTGGATGCATCGGTGAGATTCAATGCCGTAGAAACTCTGCTTGTAACATCCGCGCTCATGGATCATCTTCTCCTTGGTCCAGTGACATACCTTGACAGCACTGTGTTCCCCTATTACCTTATAATGCTGCTTCTCCAGCACTGCCTTCCGTTGGGCATCCATAGCTCGCAATATTTGAGTTGAGTATATTAGCCTGTTTTTCCTCCATCAGCTACCGGCCGCCGGCGACTCAGTCAGAATTTGCAGTTAATCGACGATAATTCATCTCTTCTCTTTCGAGTCTTGAATGTAGACTATGACAATAACCCCCCAGATTCAGCCATATATCTTAATATAATATATAGTATTGATTAATTTTAATTTAATTACCAGAATGTGGCTAAGAATAAATATCAAGTGTCAATATTAATACCAATTAATAAATGAATTGCCATTCTAATCAGACGAAATACCCGCATCTCCTGCGATTTTACTGACTGCACTTGAATCCTCTGTTTCACCCATCAAAGCAGCTATTTCCTCTATACTGAGGTTAAGTCTTTCAGTCATCGACGTCGCGAACCTATCAGAACTGTGAAATGCGTTTCTCAGGAATGGCATCATTGCATCACGCACGTTGCGTGGCGACGTGTGAGAATAAGCAGATATTTTACCAACGAGCGCATCTCTTGTTGCCATAACGGAGTTTCTGTGCCTGAACTTCGTCAAGACAAGTGGAAATCTGGCGCTTTCCTTGTGATCATACCCGCCTGAAGTCATCTTTGTTCCTAGTGCCATCAGATCTGAGGAATATGACCAAAGCCTGTAGTAGCTGAACTTACCGGCCCATCTTACAAATTGTGTTGCCCTGGATAGCGCTTCAAAACCGTTTGCTAGACCGTAGATATCGGTTGCATTTTGTGGAACATTTTCATCAATCCAGAGGGACAGGCTGCCTGGATCTTCCTCAAGCAGACTTATAGTTCTCAAATTCTCCTTGATGTCTGTCGATCTGAATAACCGCTCAACACCTTCCCTTGTGTCGACTGTCTTGTTCCTCTTTGACAGGTCTGCCGTTTCCTTCGTTGTTATGGTACCGGCGGAAGAAATGGACTGTAGATCGTTAATTGCTGCTCTCGCATCCCCGTCGGCCATTTCAACAAGCTTCATTGCCGCATCGAAACTTATTCTGAGGTCCTCAGTTTCAGCAATGTGGTGCAGTACGCGTGCAAGCTCCTCCTTCTGGAGATTCTCAAATCTCACCACCTTGCACGCCTTCTTTATGCTCTCGCTGCGTCTTGTCAGTTCGTAGAGATCATTCACAATCAAAATGACCGGCTGCTGTGTAACTTTAAGTAGTTCGGATACTGCAGCTATACCGCCTACGTCGTCCTTGCTGTCGATGTTGTCGGCTTCGTCGAGTATGATGACATGCCGTTTGCCTTCATCCAGTGCGAAATAGTTCCCTTCCAGGCTGAACGTGTTTGTAGACGCGCCAGGGAGTGCAATTCTCCTGAGCTCCTTACCGGTTCTTCTGTCGGAGGCATTCATTTCAATGTAATCCCAGGACATTTCATTTGCAAGTGCGATCGCGGAAGTCGTCTTTCCAACGCCCGGTGGGCCCGTCAGTATAATACCCCTCACAGTTGGAATCTTCTTGCCGGTCCACCCTCGTGCCCATTGTCTCAATGCAGCTTTTGAAGCGGAGTTCCCGATTACTTCGTCTAGCCTGGTTGGTCTGTATTTCTCAGCCCAAAGAATATCAGTCATTTTCATGTTGCCGGTAGGTATGCTTTGCCATGAACTTTTCCGATGTTGCAGCGATTATAGTAAAAGTACATAATTATATTGTTGGAATAGCTATTAACAATAGTTTTCATTGTTTGAGCTAAATTTAGCTTAGCCGTGTGATTTTCTCCCAATCGACTCACCTGTCTTGGGTGTATCTATGGGTCAAGTAGTCCCATCCTTGTCGTTAAGCGAATATTCTATCGCCGCTGTATTTCAGCCCGGCCCGCATGAGCACCACGTCTTGCCTTCCCAGGATGTTGCGTTATTAACCTATCCCTTCCCTAATGTTGAATATAGTTATCTAGAATATAAATATAGCTTATAAATATACATACCATAAATATTTCAGTTTATACTATACAGACAGTGTCCGTGACTACTTGTTCTCCTTTAGTCGTGCAACAAACTGCATGAAGACTATGGCACGTGCCCCGTGTTTCGGAATAAGTGGTCACGGTCCTCATGTATAAGTGTACATAGCAGTAAAGGTCGGTTCACCGACATTGACTCAACTGCTCCATATTGTACATCCATTCAATCGCCCATGCTTAACATTTTATGAAAAAGAGATGTAATGCCCCATTCAAAACTGCAAGCTGAGCACTTGAACAGCGAATCATGCGGCTGCCACGCCGAATTCGCCATCATTCAGACTAGTGACTTGAAGCACAGCTGAGGAAGATCTCGTCCTGTATGACCTTTCCTTCTGTGCGCGGTTCCATGTCACAATGTCGATTATAGGAGTATGCTCTCCTTTCCAGTAGAAAACGGACCATCTCAGGAAGCCGGCGTAGAGCGGATTTCCAAGAACGTTTCTTACCGTTTGCTTACTCCACGACTTCCTGTTCTTCGTTGCAACCCCCTTTGAGTTGAGTTCCATTGCAATTTCGCCAAGGCTCGCTCCAGCCAGGTACCTGGAGTAAACGTACTTCACGACTGGCGCTTCGTTGATGTCTGGCAGGAGGGCACCGTTTGTGTATTCGTAGCCATATGGATGGTTGAAGCCAAGAATGCCTTTACCTTCTTTCGCCTTCTGCACCATGCCCATCTTTACACGTTCTGCAATCATGCCCCTCTCGAATTCTGCAACGCTTCCAAGCATGTTGAATATCAGCTTGCCCGCAGGGGTAGTTGTGTCAAAAGGTTCTGTCGCGCTCTTGAAATACACCCCGCACTCATCCATCTCATGCACTAGATTCGACAGATCCCTCATATTCCTTGATAATCTGTCAAGTTTGTAGACAAGTATAAGATCGAATTGTCTGTGTTTCATATCTTCCCTGAGCCTGTTGAAAGAGGGCCTGTTTGTTGTGCCACCGGAAAAACCGCCATCCTCATAAGTGGATGCCAGTTCCCATCCCTGGCTGAGTACGTATGCCTTCAGCCTTTCCTTCTGGGCAGCGATGCTGAAACCCTCTTCAGCCTGCTCGGTTGTTGAAACCCTAAGATAAATTGCCACTTTCATAAGCAATCTGACAACTGTCAGACGATCTACACTTTCATATTATAACCTTTGCCGAGGGTGAAGGCCGGGTGTGAGAGGACAGTCCGTCCGCATCACGTAAACTGCCAGCCAGCATGATGAAAGACGGCCGCAAACAAACATATTATGAACCAGACTGGTCTTTCGCAGTATCTGAAAATGGGGTGCCTGCCTACAATGGATGATACAAATCCTAAAGAGAAAGAAATACAGAAGAAGATTGACGAATAGATCG
>JAJYOM010000074.1 GCA_021796175.1 Thermoplasmata archaeon | reverse complement strand
TACGTCATCAGCCTTATGTTCTGGTGGTGCGCTACTGTTGAAACTTTCGGAGAAGATATGCAGCTGGCACAGTCAGTGGTTGGGAAGACCTTGCTGAGTGATATCATTATGCCGCCTATGCTTGGCTCTTTTTCCACCAGAATGACACTGAATCCCATATCGCCGAGGGCTGTTGCAGCCTCCATCCCTGCTATTCCGCCGCCAATCACAAGCACATCATACTCATTGCCTGACAATCAGCTCAATCCTCCCGACGGGGTCGAGCTTCTTCAGCCTGGCATACAGATCCTTCACGTTGTTTGTGAATGCATCAGAGCAGACGGAACAGATGCCCGCCAGCTGTATGCGCTCCGGCTCGATGCCGTTCTTCTTGAGCAACTCATATGCCTCCTCCACCCTTTTCGACGTTCTTTCAACGCAATCGTTAAGGTAAGGGCAGTCGGGCCCAGAAGACGCTACGAAAACGCCATCAAATCCGTTCTGCAGTGCAAAGAGTATCATGTCGGGCCTGAGCATCGTGGTGCAGGGGATCTTTACAACGAAGGAATTTGAGGGATATTCTTTGTGCAGCAGGCCTGCGTTATCTGCTCCAAGATAGGCCATCGACCCTGCAAACACGAGTATGCGGGGGTTGTCTGTGGGCATCTTACGACCCTTACTTTCCCTTTCTGACGAATATTCTCGTGTAACCCGATTCCTCCAGGATTCCAAGGAATGCATACCCCATCTTGTTTGCCCAGAGAGGCAGGTCTCTTAGTGTCCCGGCATCCGAGGATTTTACCTCGAGTACCTGGCCCGGCTTTACCTCAGTCATCGCCTTCTTGGCTGCAAGCAACGGGCCCGGGCATGACATACCCCGCGCATCGACTATCTTATCTGCCTTGAGCAGGCTGATATCGCTTGTCATTTGAATCACTTACACGAAGTAAGTTTCCTTCGCATCTTTGGACCGTTCGACAAATTCACCGGCGCCCATAACATCATCCACAATATCGATGAGATCTTCTTTCTTTAGCCCCCAAAGGGACATCGCAGTGGAACAGGCGTGTATCTTGACATTCCCGCTAGACCTGGCCTGCCTGAGCATCTCCACCCATGAAGGCATCTTGAGCTCCTTCAAACGGCTGGTAATCGCAGGACCGTATTGCTCAAATTCCTTTGAAAGTGGAAGATTTTCGTTGTTTGCCTGTGCTTTTGTGAATGCGTGGACGCCCCACATTTGCAGGAATATATCAACATCGAAATCCATGCCGACTGCGCCGCCCACAAGTATGGTTGTTCCTATCAACTTGTCGACACTCCCTGAGAATAGGACAACGCTCATCTTTTCTGTCATTTTCAACTCACCATTCGTGTTATTGTAAAGAGTTCCACTTCGCTAGAAATACTGAGAACTCAACATGTGAGGAACTAAGTTTATAAGCCTAGGGCCGGACAGAATAGGTTACACGCATGCATCCTTGACAAGGTTCCGCATTCCACCAAACTGACAACACCGCGGTCCGCGCCATGTGATTCACGCCAAGGTTAATATGCACGTTCAGACTGAAGTCATACCGGTCCCATGGAACTCAAGGTTATCGAGGAAAAGGAAAAGGAGTTGACAGTAAGTATTATCGGCGCTGATGATACACTTATGCATCCACTTCTTGCAGAACTGCTGAAGAATGAAAAGGTGGCCGAGGCAAAGTACCTGAAGGGCCATCCGGAACTGGACGTCCCTTCGTTATACATAAAGATGGTCTCAGGCGATCCGAAGACCACATTGAAGAAGGCTGCTGAAAACATGAACCGGGAATTTTCAGACCTGAAGTCCAGCATTGAGAAGAAGACGCATTGACAAATCTTATGCAATATATTCCCAAATCGGGCGACTCGGAACTCGGTATGGCCCTGTACCTCAGCGCGCATCTGAGGGGGACAGGTGGGAGGATCAAGGTCGGGGCCGAGGATTTCATCGTCAGTGAAGTTCCTGACCTCCCGGCAAAGAAAGAGGACGGGCGTTTCCTGATTTGCCGTGTAGGCTCGACCAACTGGGAGACAAACAGGCTCATCCGTGAGCTCTCCAGGCGCCTCTCCATAAGCAGGAAGAGGATTGGCTTTGCGGGGACAAAGGACAAGAGGGCTGTAACACATCAGTTCATGAGTTTCGACGGTGTCGGGCCGGAAATTATCACATCACTGAATGTCAGGGATGTGACAATCGAACCCATACACAGATCTGCAAGGCAGATATCTATTGGCGATCTCTGGGGCAATGATTTTGATGTTGTTGTCAGGGACTGTGATGTTTTCGGCAGTGAGCTTCTATCATCGGCAAAGGCAATATTTGACAGTCTCTCTGCTGAGGGCGGCTTTCCAAATTTCTTTGGTGTCCAGCGCTTTGGCAGTCTCAGGCCAAATACCCATCTGGTGGGGCTCAAGATAATCAAGAAGGATTTCGAAGGCGCTGTCCACGCATATGCCGGAAATCCTGGTGAAAGCGAGGATGAGACAGTCAGGAGGGCCAGGCTCATGTTCGATGGGGGTGAGAGTCCGTCTGATGTGCTCTCAGTGCTACCGGGTGTGATGACATTTGAGAGAACTATGCTGCAGCACCTCGTGTCGCATCCAGGTGATTACATCGGTAGCCTCAGGCAGCTTCCCCCCAACATGCTGATGATGTTCGTTCATGCCCTTCAGGGCAAGCTCTTCAATGAGATAATCTGTGATAGAATCAGGGCGGGTCTCAGGCTCGACACACCGGAGATTGGAGACATTATTCTGGCTGCAAGGGAAAATGGACTTCCGGACAGGGAAAGGCGCATAACCGTTGACGGCACCAATATAGAAGCGGTGAGGGAGCAGGTCCGTCTTGGCCATGGTTTTGTCTCAGCCATACTCTTCGGCTGGAAGCCTTTGTTTGCCGGGGGTGTTCAGGGAGAAATTGAAAGAAAAACGGTTGAGCGCAACGGGCTTCATCCAGAGGATTTTATTGTTCCAGAGATCGCCGAGTGCACTTCATCAGGTTCCAGAAGGGAGATGCTCTCCCCTGTCCATGATCTGAACATGGAGGCGGACGGGAACAAGCTCAAATTGCATTTCCGGCTGTTCAAGGGCAGCTATGCCACTTCACTTCTAAGGGAAGTCATGAAGAACTGACTCAGTACGCGGGGTTGCTACCGGACTCGTCGCTCATCAGAACCACTCCGCAGTTGGGGCAATGACCGTCTGCTCCCGAGACACAATCATTGCATAAATTCGTCTGGCAGGAGCTGCATGCCCCAATGGCTTCTCCCCCATGATAGAGGCATCGCTCCTCCCGCTCTTCCACATCAGCATCCTGATCCCCGTTGGTCTGCTGGCCGTAGAATTGCTCATAGAGCTCCCTCCTTGCTGAATATGGATCGTATGTGCTGTCCTGCGGCCGGCTCTCCTCCTTCTCTCCTGAGAAGCTCACAAAATCTGTGGTGTAGCCGGACTTTCCCATTGACGCGAGACTCCCTTCGATGAGCTTCGCTGTGTAAATGCCGACACCAAGGTTGACGATGATGCCTATTAGCGAACGGTCACCCTGCTTCAGCCTGGTCGCCTTCTTCATCAGTCTCTCAAATCTGTCATCGTCCATTGCATCTATCACGCTCAGGTTCTGCACCTTGGCTATGTATTCGAATATCTGCTTTGCTTCATCCAGCGTCAAGGACGGGAAGTTGGCAACGATGTCGCAGAGTCTGACACCATAAATTGCTGTATCTTTGTTTCTGAAGCATTTAGCAAGGACAGAGGCCGATCTTTCCTCCACATCCTTCCAGCCGCCGTCGCCACAGGTTGGTACGGTGAGAGTGGTCGGTTCATTCAGCAGATCGAATGATATATCGATTTCATCCATTGGGATCTTGCAGACTGAGAAAGCTTCCTCCTTGGTCGGGTTTCTGTTTAGATCGTATTCCAGTTTCAGCAGCGAAATTGCATTCTTTTCCGCCCTGTCCTTCTTTTTTGCGATCCTGCAGTTCGCGAGCCCCTCAATCGTATCAGAGTTATTTGGCGCATATTCCAGAGATTTCTCATATGCCAGCTCAGCTTCATTGAGTTCACCGAGGTTCAACTGCAACTCCGCAAGCTCAAACCATGCCCTGTCAAGAGTGTCGTCCAGCTTGACTGCCTGCGAGAAGGCCCTTTTCGCTTCCGACGGTAATTTCTGTCTTTTAAGCGCCATGCCAAAGTAGTACCAACCCCTTCCATTCTCCGGATCCTTCTTTGTCAGTTCGTTCAGGGAAAGAGTGGCAGAAGAGTATTTTTCCATATGCAGCTCACATATGCCCTTTCCGAGCAGCGACTCGGTGCTTGAAGGAGAATCCTTGAGTGCCTTGGTGTAGGAATCAAGTGCCTCCGAGTATCTTTCAAGACCCAGCAGGCAGTCTCCCCTGTTTCTGTATATTTGTGAATTGCATATGCCTGCAGCCAGCGCGCCGTTGAACAGTTCAAGCGCCTGAGAGTGTCTCGCCTGTTTCATCAGTATGTTTCCCTTGAGTTCCAGTGCATCAGGATCTTTCGGGGAAATGCTGAGCGCTATCTCCACGCTCCGTTCAGCCTCATCATATCTCCCGAGCGAATACAGTATGGAGGCCCTCTGGTCAAGGTGTTTGAAGTTGTCTGGTTCCAGCTGCATGGCGCTGTCAGCGTACTCCAGCGCATCCGAATATCTCTTCATGCCCAGGTACGCCCCGGAGATCATAGAGTGCACGACCGCACTCTTTTCCCCCTTCTTGCTGAATTCAAGAAGTATTTCCAGCTCATCTGCGTATTTCTTCTGTCCGTGGAGTATGCCTGCTTTTCTTATCACTGTATCCTCATCAAGACCGAATCTGTCCGCAGCCGTCTGATATGTGCTCAATGCCTCCTCGTGCCTGCCACTCTCAGCGAGCACGTCCCCTTTCACCAGCAGCAGCTTCCTGTCTGTGCCCCTGACTTCGAGCAGCAAGTCTATCGTCCTTATGATGGACTTCCTGTCACCCTTGGCATCATATGCCTCCTTCAGCCCATTGACTGTTTCACTGTTTCTGTCTAGCTTGAGCGCCGCCTCCAGGGAGGTAATTGCTTCATCATATCTTTTGAGTGCCAGGAGGGAAAGGCCTCTTCTTCTCCATGCTGTTTCGCTGGATCTGTTCTTCTTGACCATCCGTTCCGCTGCGTCAATGCACTGCTGATGCAGTCCGGAAGAAAAGTAGAATTCGATGCACTCGTTCAATACATGATCATCCGAAGCAAACAGTTTTTCCACCGACTGTATTTCCTCCTTTGCATCTGAAACCTTTCCCATGGATCTGAGCACTCTTATTCGGGACAGAAAGACGTCGGGTGTATTCATGCCACAATCCACAGAACGGCCGTACCTTTCGAGTGCGGCCTCACTGTTTCCCATCGCCTCCTCGGCACTCCCGGCAAGAAACTCTGCTATTTTACCGGGGTATCCCAGCTGCATTGCCCTTTGCACGGCCCTCCTGGCTTCTTCCGGCTTTCCGGATTTCAGCATCATTTCAGCCTGCAGATATCTGCCTTCCGGCGTTTCCTTCCCTTCCATTGCGGAAGCAATGATATTCAGTGCCTCGGTCTGCTCGCCTCTGTCCATTTTCAACTTTGCAAGTCTCTCGAGCAGACCGACAGGAAGCTGCATACTTGTGTGCGCATCAGTGAGTACGTCTTCTTCCTCTGCCAGTTTTCCATGCCTTGCATAATAAGTGGTGAGGAGTTCCAGCGTCGCCGTGCTCTTCTCCTTCCTGTAAAGTTTCCTGAGACATTTGCCACTCTGCTGAATCCTTCCCAGCCTCTCTAAAGCCGTGGCTCTGTCACCCATGATACCTGTTGAGCTTTCGCCCAGCGAGATTAGCTTCTGAGCAGTTTTGACAACGACCAGGTCCTGGCTGCATTCCTTGGCAACTTCGAGATATAGCCTCAGTAGTTTCTTGTTTCCCAGCCTGAATACTGTTCTCTGAAAATTCCAGATGGAGATAATCGCTCCCTCCCGTCCACGCACCGCAAGCAGTTTTGTGAAAATTGCTTCAGTGTCCTCTTCATCCTTCTTCAGCATCTCATCTGCCAGCGATTCAGCTTCTTTCATTTTGCCTGTTTTTCTGAGCAGCGACAGCATCCTCTGGTTGTAGGATGCCATCTCCTTGTGCTTGTCGATAAGGGCCATTGCATCATCGTAACGGCCCAGTTCGCTGAGAGCACTGAATTCAAGATCAAGCAGGGAGTTGCTGATGCCTTCTACCGCAATAATCTTCTCAAGGGTGTACAGAGCAACTTCGCTGTTACCATATTTCCTGCTGACATCCAGGAGCAGATACGAGAAATCCTTTAGCTCCTTACCCTGCAGGGCATCATTCATGAGCCACCCTGCAATCTCTACAGTCTTCCTGATTTCACCTGTGGCAGCATAGGCAGTGGCGAGCTTCTTTGCTACTTCTGTGCTCTTCCCAGCACCTCTTCTGATGCCCTCTTCGACATTCAAGATGCCGGAGTCCAGTTCGTCTCTTTCCAGCTGAACAATTCCGAGTGCCAGTTGTGCCTCAGCATCCAGACCTTCGTCAGCTGCCTTCTTGAGAAGTTCTTCCGCTTCCCCAAACATGCGCATGTCCGCCATCGCAATACCTGCCGACTTAAGCAGTTCCGGGCTGTTGTCTCCTTTGTCCAATAGCTTCTTGAATGCCTGTGAAGCCTCCTCAGGCTTCCCTTCAAGGCGAAGTGCTTCCCCTCTCGCCTTGATCGCAAAATCATCTTCTGGCCACCTTGTGTTGAGTTCACCAAGTGCCTCTCTGTTCTGCGCGTTTATTCTCAATGCTTCCTCAAAGTGTGCTTTCGCATCCAGTGTCCTTCCCTGTGAAACAAGCAGCTTCCCCAGTGCTGTGAGCATCGAATCTTCGTGCCCTTTCCAGTTGGATGTTGAAATCACGTTTCTTGCCTTTTCAGGGAAACCAGAGGATATCAGCGAAGTGGCAAGCACATAGTTGTCCCCTGCTGTAAGTGATGCCCGGTCTATCAGAGAACAGGCGTCTATGACCCCCTTGTGATTTCCCTCCGCCAGATAGAACGCAATTACTTCCCTGCACTGCTTCGCGAGCTCTTCCTCTTCAATGAATTTCTTGCTGACCTTTATGGTATCCATTATCTTCTGAGCTGTTGCGTTGTCCAGCTTCTGGACCGTTGCACCGGTCCGCACCATTGCGCTTCCATTGCCTGAGCACTCAGGCTCAGCTAACTGAACGTCAGTCCCTGATGTCATTTTCCCATCCTTTCATGCCTGACAATTGTCCGACAACTGTCAGCAGGGTATGGTTTTACCTATTAAAATATG
>JAJYOM010000073.1 GCA_021796175.1 Thermoplasmata archaeon | reverse complement strand
AACGCGGGAACTGATGATCGCTAAGAAGTGGTTGTATTTAAAGCTGAGTGGTGCAGCAGCACGATCTTGCAGCGGATCCATCAGCAATATCACTTGGCACCGGCGCTCATCAGCAGCTTTCTTTCCATTTCCGGCTCGAAGTTCTCAATCAGCCTGTCGAGAGATGACTTCAACTCATCCACTTTCCCACGAATGGTGGCGCCTATGCTTTCCACGTCCATAAGAGAATACTGATACACATAACCACCTTCCCTGAGAGTGACTGAGTTCCTGTAGCACAGACCGAGGCTGACAAGCCTGCCAAGTGATCGGTGGACCGTGCTCCTGTCCCTCCCGGTTGCTTCTGCGAGGGTATCCAGTGTGAAAACACCCTTTCCGGCCATAGCATGGATGATAGCTTCATCGAATTCCTTGAGACCGAAAACGCAGCGGAACAGATCAATGCAGGTGGCGTCCTTCCTGTTAAGCTCAGACAGATAAAGCATCGCAAACAACCTGAGATAAATAACCGGGTTAAATAAAGTATTGCACGATATTGGAAATACCATAATATTATTATAAGTCCGTATTATAGTCGGGTCAGGAGCTGCGGAACATAGCTGGACGGGCATATTGTAAATGGTTGATGGCGTGCAGGACGGTGCTGTTGCATCAAGGCTGGCACCTTACCTCAGGGAAAGCGGTTTGGTATACTTGGGGAGAACAGTTTCGACCGCCCCTTCTCAATGTGAAGGCGGGGCTCTGGAACAGTTCGGACGGGGCCGCTTGGGGTGTGAAGCCGGTCATTCGAGCCGCGTGCAGTGAGTCTGTCAGGAAAGCTCGCAGGGAAGATGTTGGGTAACCGAAGAAGATGAAAAGCATGGACGAAGACGCAGAACTCGAGCAAATCCGAAGGAAAATGATGGAAGATATCTCACGAAGGATGAAGGGCAGCGCCAATGCCGAACAGTCTTCGGCTGTGCCAAGAGCACCCACCGAACTCAACGACGCAAGTTTTGACATGTTTGTCACGGCGAACAAGATTGCCTTTGTCGACTTCTGGGCTCCATGGTGCGGACCGTGCAGGATGGTTGCGCCTGTAGTGGAGAAATTGGCCTCTGAACTTGCAGGCAGGGTCTCATTCGGCAAGCTCAACGTTGATGAAAACCCGGTCAAGTCGGCTCAGTATTCAGTAATGAGCATTCCGACCATGATGATATTCCACAACGGAATGGCAGCTGACAGGATAGTCGGCGCCGTTCCGAGGGCGGAGATCCTCTCCAGACTGGGTAGGTTCATCAGATGACAGTGTCTGAGCTGCAAGGGCATCTTTATGAATGAAAAGGGGAGCAGAAGAAAAGTGGGCGACAGACATCCGCCAGCACTGCTCATGAACAACAGGCTGAGGGGACTGCTTGAGCGCAGAAACAGGTTCGACTATCTGCTGAAGAACGGAAATACTGTGGCAGATCTCGGAAGCGGTTCAGGTTACTATGCACTGCATTTCTCAGAAGTGCTTGGCCCGGGCGGGCTGGTTTATGCGGTGGACACAAACAGGGGAGCAATAGAGGCGCTTGACAGGAAGATTAAAGAGGGTGGCATAAAGAACATAGTGACATCTACTTCGTCAACCGCAAAACTCGATTTCATCCCCGATTCAACAGTCGATTTCGTTCTTTCCAACCTCACGCTGTGCTGCATGGCTGAGCATGAAGCAGCTGTGGACGAGATGATGCGTATAATGAAACAGGGCGCAAGAGCATATGTGAGCATAAATACCATAGGCAGGAAATCGGATCCGAGATGGCTCAGCAGGAAGGAATTCGGCGGATTTATGGAAAGATTCGGGCAGTTGGACAAAATACACAGGCGGACCGTTTCCGCTGTCCTCGTTGAAAAGAAGTAGTCTGCTGCGCAATTTCTTTATATGAATTCAAGTTAGTGTTAGTCGAATCAGATGGCCAAGTTCAAGGAAGCTGAAGTAAGGCTCTTAACCAGGATGATATGCATGAACTGCTCCGCGACCAATTCCATAAGGGCAACGCGCTGCAGGAAGTGCGGTTACACTCACCTCAGGCCAAAGGCCAAGGAAATCAGGAAGGCCTGAAGCAGGACAGGCAGGTTGAGCTACCAGCAATCACGTCAGAGTGTTCTCTGCCTTGATGTTTTCGCCTTCTCCTTTTCCCTCTTGCCGATTATGCCCACCTGCGCAAGGAGTGACTCAAGCTGAATCCTGTCGTTCGCGCCCTGCACGATTCTGAATTCAGTCTCCCCCACGCGTGTGATCACATCAAGCAGCGCATCGTCCGAGAGGCCGAGGTCAAACACCTTTCTGTGAATCTGAGTTATCAGGTCAGTCGAGCTCAGCCCCTTGTCGAACAGCATTTCATCGAGTGTACCTATCGCCCTCTGGAAGTAACCACCCATTGCGTTGAGTAGCATTTCCGATACCTCCCTGGGATCGGCGGATGAGGAAGCCTGATAGACTGTATTCTGTGAGATGTCACTGCTCAGGAATGCGCTAGCCTGGAGAGTGTTTGTTGCCTTTCTCAGATCACCGTGGCTGTTCTTGACGATGTAGTAGAGTGCGTCCCTGTCAATCTTCAGCCCTTCGGCCTGTGAAATGCGCAGGATATACTTTTCCACGTCTGCATCCTGAAGCGGCGAAAACTGGAATACAGCACATCTGGACTGTATGGGGTCAATCAGCTTGCCCGGGAAATTTGCCGAGAAGATGAACCTGCATGTCTTTGAGTACATCTCCATCGTCCTCCTGAGTGCAGACTGAGCATCGGATGTCAGAGAGTCGCTCTCGTCCAGGAATATAATCTTGAACGTCGCACCGCCGAACGGCGCGGTCCTGGCGAACGTCTTGATTTTGCCGTGATGTGCTGCATCCCCCTTGACTATTGCAATACCCCTTTCATCGGAGGCATTCAGCTCCATGAAATTCTCACGCCAGTATTCACCGAACAGTTCCCTGGCGAGCACAATACTGCATGTGGTCTTCCCAGTCCCGGCCGGGCCGGCAAAAAGCAGATGCGGCAGGTTCCTGCTCTGCACGTATGAACGCAATCTTGATACGATTGGATCCCTGCCAACTATATCATCAAATGTTTTGGGCCTGTACTTCTCGACCCAGAGTTCCGTTTCATCCATAAGACCACGGTCTTTATTGTACTCCGTTTAAAAGTATTTGCTCCCGGCAGGAGTGACAGGTGCCGGAGAACGCGGGCATAACGTCTATATTGCAATTGCAGCTTGTTTGAAGCGTGCGATGCAGTTCCTGCAACCTGGATTCAGTCTATTTTGCCAGATACAACGGCAAGCACTACTGCCGTCCGCACTTTGTTGAATTCGTGGAAGGCCGGGTAAAAAAGGAATTAAGATTGCAGAGGATCTTCGACAGGGGCAAAAGAATTGCAGTGGCGGTTTCCGGCGGGAAGGACAGCATGGCAGCACTCAATCTGATGAGCCGGTTGGCAAAGCACAGAAGGGGAACAGAGATAGTTGCAGTCACTGTTGACGAGGGCATAACTGGATACAGGGACGAAAGCATGAAGCTGATCCGCGACTACTGCTCAGAGCACGACGTTGAGTGGCTGACAAAGTCATACAGCGGCTATGCAGGGTTTACAATGGACAGTCTTGCCTCCATACCGAGAAAAAGAACGACCTGCGCTTACTGCGGTGTCTTCCGCAGGACGCTGTTGAACGAACTTGCGATGGAGGCCGGCTCCGACCTGCTCGCCACAGGACTCAACCTTGATGACACCGCGCAGTCAATTCTGATGAACTTGAGCCGCGGAGACACAGACAGGCTTGCAATGATGGGGCCGCATCAGGCAAAAGTCAAAGGTTTGGTGCCGAGGGTCCAGCCGCTCAGGCAGCTTCCTGAAAACGAGGTGATGCTCTATGATATGATCGAGGGCATACCGTTTCACAGATCGAACTGCCCGTATTCAGAGGAGGCGTCACGCAACCTCTTCAGGGAGATTGTCCTCCGGATTGAGGATGAGATGCCCGGCTCTAGGTACGCACTCCTCAGGACATTGTCAAGACTGCCGGTTGAAAGGAATGGAGCTGCCGCAGCCAGCTGCAGCAGGTGTGGCGGAGTTACTTCGGGCGGAGAATGCAGGGCCTGCACTCTGAAGTCCGAGGCGCAACAACTGCTTGCGGACGGACTGTTCAGCTCATGAACTTCTCGTACTTGTATGCCGGGTATCCTTCGCCGTAGCAGTACTTCAGCTTCCTGAACTGCTTCTTGAAACTGACGACATCCTTCCTGACATCCGAGGGTCTCTCCCTCCTGACGAGCAGCCTCTCGAAGAATGAGGCGATTTCATCCATCTCATTCTCCTTCATTCCCAGGTGTGTTATCTCCTGTGTGCCCAGTCGCAGACCGCTGGGATGGACTGAACTCTCATCACCCGGAAGCATATTCTTGTTGACTACGATATTCACCGACTCAAGCGACTCTGCACAGCTGCTGCCCCCGCCGAGGCGCTGCACATTCACTGCAAGTGTATGCGACTCAGTGAAGCCGTAATCAGCGGCCAGGACTGAAAAGCCTCTGTCATAGAGCGACTGTGCGAGCGCCTTGGAATTCTTCACTATCTGCGATGCGTATTTCCTGCCGAACTTCTGCATTTCATCAAGCGCTATGCAAAGGGCGGCCATCTCGTGAAGATGATGGCTGCTTGTCACACCCGGAAAAACACCACGCTTCAGTGCCTTCTCCATCTCCTCGTCTCTGGGATTTGAAAGGATCATACCATGGTTTGGTCCGGGAAAGGTCTTGTGTGTGCTTGCGCTGATTATGTGAGCTCCTTCCCTGAGCGGATCCTGGAATTTGCCTCCCGCAATGAGGCCAAGGACATGAGCTCCGTCATACCAGACAGTTGTGCCCGCCTCCTCGAATGCATCCCTGAGTTCCCTCAAAGGCGCGGGAAAGAGGAAAAGGGACATGCCGAAGAGTGCCACTTTGGGCTTCTTCTCAAGTATGATCCTGCGGGTGCCGTCAATATCCAGGTTCATCTTCTCTGTGTCAAACGGATAATTGATCGTACTGACACCCCTCATTCCCACCGCGCCGAACTTTGCGGTTGAAATGTGCGCGCCGTCTGCCAGCGCCGGTGTCGAAATGACATCCCCTGGAGAGGTGAGCGCAAATAGTACTGCCATATTGGCGACAGTCCCGGATATCGGCCTGAGGTCAGCAAAGCTGCATCCGAAGAGCTTCCTGGCCAGCTCCATTCCTCGAGACTCCACTTCGTCAACGTACCTGTTGCCCTGGTAGTACCTGTGCCCGACCCAGCCTTCAGCGTACCTGCCGTTGAAATCTGAGTTCAGCATCTCCCGCTGGAGCGGACTGATCACGTTCTCAGATGCTATCAGCGGAATGGAGTCCTCAAAGTAACTGTTGTGCGAGCGCACTCTTTCTCTTATGAATTTCGCATTTCTGGAGAGTCCCGTCATTTTGGTCACACTGCAATTGATGATTGCCGATTTAACATTTTCATGAATCGGGTGCTGGTTCGCGACTTCGGACTTTCTGACAGTCAGCAATAAATACGCTCATCCTGAATAGGTCAGCGGTGACCCATTGGTTCTCGACAGAAAAAAGGAAACGGGCGCTCTGCGAATTCCAACTTACATAGATGGGTTCGACGAAGCCATCGAGGGCGGAATACCCGGTGGCTACATAGTGATAGTGGCAGGTGCACCAGGCACTATGAAATCGACTGTCTTATCCAACATACTGTACCAGAATGCAAGCAACAGAGGCGCAAAGTGCATCTACATGACACTTGAACAGAGCAAGGACAGCCTGAAAAAACAGGCGAAATGTTTTGGAATGGACTTCGAAAAGCATACAGAAAACCTGCGCGTCCTGGACTTTGCAATAGTCAGGAGGAGCCTGAAGCAGCTCACGGCCAGGAAGAGCTGGCTTGAGGTGTTCAAGATGTACATTCGCAACCTGAGGGAAAGCTTCCCGTTCGATCTTGTTGCAATTGATTCACTGGATGTGCTCGAGATGGCTGCAGGCATACGGAACAGGAGGGATGAGCTGTTCTACCTGTTCGAATGGCTGAGGGAGCTGAATTCCACCATTCTGCTTACATGCGAAACGCCGGCCGGAACGCTCCTTACATCCGGTCAGGATGTTGCGTATCTGGCCGATGGCATAATTTCACTCTACACTCAGGATGTCAGCGACGTGGAAGCGCAGAGACGGATCAGGTGCATAAAACTCCGCTCCACAGATCACAGCATGGACTCATTCACATTTCTTACAGAAGGCGGAAGATTCATGGCAGTCAAGGCAATTTCACAGTGAATTGCCGGGCGTGAGAGTCTGCTTCCCTGCTGCTGAAGGCGGCGCACATACATGTCGCTCCATTAAACAGGCAACTGCAGCATGCATATCCAGAAACTACCAGATCAGAGCCTGACGGCTGAGTTTAACAGATATGCCGGAGCAAAAACTGTGATTAAGGAATTTCGGTCAGCTCATCTGACGTTGCTGTTGAAGTTCTCTGCCATTGCACACTTAAATTCAAAGGAGGTGATCCATCTGCAGGTTCCCCTACAGATACCTTGTTATGACTTAGCCCCCCTTACCAAGCCCCAGTTCGAGCTTTCCAAAAAGAAAACCCTCACTCGGACCCGACTCGGATGGCTTGACAGGCGGTGTGTGCAAGGAGCAGGGGCGTATTCACCGCGGAATGTTGATCCGCGATTACTACGGAATCCAGCTTCGTGAGGGCGAGTTACAGCCCTCAGTCCGAACTACGAACAGGTTTCGGGATTACCTTCCGCTTTCGCGGTTGAAGCCCATTGTCCTGTCCTTTGTAGCGCGCGTGTAGCCCGGGAGATTCGGGCCATACTGACCTACCGTCGACCCTTCCTTCCTCTGACTTAGCGTCAGCGGTCCCCGTTATGTGCCTGGCTTCCGGAGAAACCAGTAGCAATTAAGGGCAGGGGTCTCGTTCGTTATCTCACTTAAGAGAACGCCTTACGGTACGAACTGACGACGGCCATGCAACACCTCTCGGAAAATCTGGCAAGGTCATCAGCCTGGCCTTCATCTAACCGTCGCTCCCGGTGAGTTGTCCGGCGTTGAATCCAATTGAACCGCACGCTCCTCCCGTTGCGGTGCTCCCCCGCCAATTCCTTTAAGTTTCAGTCTTGCGACCGTACTCCCCAAGCAGCAGGCTTAACAACTTCTCTCCGGCACTGGAAGTTCCCTTAGAACCTCCAACACCAAGCCTGCAGCGTTTACACCCTGGACTACCGGGGTATCTAATCCCGTTTGCGCCCCAGGGCTTCGTCCCTCACCGTCGGATCTGTTCTAGTCAGACGCCTTCGCCACTGGTGGTCCTTCCAGGATTACAGGAT
>JAJYOM010000072.1 GCA_021796175.1 Thermoplasmata archaeon | reverse complement strand
AAACATAGCCATAATACCATTTAACCTTTCTGTTGGTATAATGGTAGTTTATCCAACACTCGGGGTGGATTGCAAAGCCTGGAGCGGTCTCCGCATTTCACGCCATATCAGTGATTGGATCGTCTCTTTCATGTTGTTCGCATTCCAGGATATGTTGACTCAGAGTCGCAAGTATCGGGATTGCAGGCGAGCAACTGTTCACTCTAAGCTCGAATTCTTAGCCATCTTTGACTATGTTCGGCTGCATGGATATACACATTAAGGTTCAAATTCAGGATTGGCTATCATTGTAAAGGAAAAATTCAGGGTCGACAATTGATTTTAGAAACCCACTAGCTGTTCTGCTCACACACTCGGCGGCTGAATTTCGAGACCCTGAATTTTCGTGAATTCCTTCACATTATTTGTAACAAGAGGAATGCCGAGTGCCATTGCAGTTGCTCCGATTAGCATATCAAGCGACCCTATCGGTTTTCCGCCCTTTTCAAGGCTGGTCCTGATCTTTCCATAACAGACAGCGGCATCAGAGTCAAATTCGGCCACCTCAAGAGGCAGGAGGAATTTATCCAATGCTCTCTTGTTTCTCTCCTGATTTGAACTTTTCTGCACACCATATTCTAATTCGGCAAGAGTTATTGCTGAAATTCCCAAATCGCCTGCCTCATGTGCTCTGATCCATGGAAGGCTTCTGTCTCTGAATGCCTTGCTTCCGATAAGATCAATGCAATAGTCTGTGTCAAGCATGAGGATCAATCGAACAGCTCTCCTCTCTTCTTCTGTGAAGGTTGTCTCCTCGATTTCATGAAATCGTCGGTGAACAATGATATGCCTTCGGCAAACATGTTCCAGATATCTTCCCTGGGCATCAACACCAGATTTCCACCATTCCGTTTGATGTAAACTTCCTTGGCATCGATTCGGAAGTCCGCGGGAAGTCTGACCGCCTGGCTATTTCCGCTCTTGAAAACCTTTGCGGTCCTGATTTTTGACATAATAATGTATATATGAAATTATGTCGATGACACTCCAACATTTGAATTATAAAATCTGATTTAGAAAAAGTGTAAAACCGATAAGTCACAAAAACGGAAGGAACAAAGCTAGCAGGAGATGTGCGGCTGCCAGGATATACGCTCTTAGGTTCGAATACTTCACAGTCCCACGAATGAACTACGACAACCTTCTCAACAGCTGATTGTGAAAGAGCGGGGTGCCTTGCTTGGGCCGCAAGATGAAGTCTTGTGTTGTTGGCCAGTAGTGAGGTGGGCGTCTGTCTAGTAGATACGCTGTATCTGTTTGATCTTGTCGAAGTCGCCATCGAATGAAACTATTTGCCTGATTCCATCCCTAGACATCATCGCCACAGAAACCGCATCGGCTACAGAAAGGATTCCGTCGAACCTGAGATGAACCGCCATGGCCGAGTCCAGCAATTGTCTGTCGATCGTCTCCACTGAGCAGTTGTCGATGAAATAGTCATAAAGCACTCTTGCAGCTTTTCCTCCGGCCCTATAACCTATTGCCGTAACTGCTTCAGATATCGTCAATGTAGAAATCTTGAATTCCTGTGGAATTCGGCTCTTGACAGATACAGCCTTCTGGTGCCACTGATCCTTCTTGTCGGCAAGGGCTATGAAATATGAAGAGTCAGCGACGATCACGTTTTCCCACTTGGATATTCTTTTTGGAGACAACCGCATCCCCGCCTTGAGATGTGATGGCGACAATGTCGTCAATGCCCACTTTCTTGTGTGGAAGGACTCTTATCGACTCACCATTGACACTCCATTCAATTGTATCACCCTCTTTGAGTCTAACTTTCCTGCGCACCTCTTTAGGAACGACAGTCAGGAATCCCTTAGATATCTTGCTCTTGCTAGACATATCAATAACAATTATTGTTTTTCAAATATTTAGTATTTTCATCTACTAAGGGTCTGTTAAGAAATAATAGCTTTAATTAATGTGAACGCCATTCGGTATTTGTGGATGCCGAAGCACTCCATGAGAAGCTGTCATCGCTCTCATCCGCTCTTGACGAGCGGAGCCGCAGGCTGGTTTTTGCCGCCGAGGCCAAATCACTCGGCTGGGGCGGCATCGAAATGGTGCACACTGCGACAGGAATGGCCAGGAGCACAATAGCACGCGGCATGACCGAGCTGGCGTCCAATCCTGTGGAGACATCCAGGATACGCAGGGAAGGCGGGGGACGCAGGAAGATTGACAGCAAGGACGCCACGCTGCTCCTCGATCTGGAGAGGCTCGTCGGGCCCGGCGCGAGGGGGGACCCCGAATCGCCTCTCCGCTGGACGTGCAAGAGTGTCCGCGTCCTTTCACGGGAACTGGGCAGCAGAGGACATGCGGTGAGCTATCCCGTCGTTGCAAGACTCCTTGCAGAGAGCGGCTACAGCCTGCAGGGGAACAGGAAGACGAAGGAGGGCGGCGGCCATCCTGACAGAAACGCCCAGTTCGAGCACATCAGCGCCATGGTCATGGCGCAGCAGAGGAAAGGCCAGCCCGTCATCTCGGTCGACACAAAGAAGAAGGAGCTTGTCGGCGATTTCAGGAACGGCGGCAGGGAATGGAGACCTGCGGGGATGCCTGTGAAGGTGCGGGTGCACGACTTCATCATCAAGTCGAAGGGAAGGGCCATACCGTACGGCATCTACGATCTCACACGGAATGCCGGGTGGGTGAGCGTCGGTGTCGACCATGACACCGCAGAATTCGCTGTCGGCTCCATAAGGCGGTGGTGGCAGAGGATGGGACGGCCCGCCTATCCGCACGCCAGGTCGCTGCTCATAACGGCAGACGGCGGCGGCAGCAACGGCGCCAGTTCACGCCTGTGGAAGTGGGAGCTGCAGCGTTTCGCAGACAGGACCGGCCTCACAATCAAGGTGTGCCATTTCCCTCCCGGCACAAGCAAGTGGAACAGGATAGAGCACATGCTCTTCTCATTCATCACGCAGAACCGGCGCGGCAAACCGCTGACAAGCCTCGCTGTCATAGTGAGTCTCATAGCGGCAACGAGGACAGCCGAAGGACTGCGTGTCCGTGCAGAGCTCGATGCAGGGAAGTACCCGGAGGGGAGAAAGATCTCGGATGAGGAGATGGCGGGCATAAACCTGCATCCCGACAGATTTCACGGTGAATGGAACTATTCCATATTGCCAAGGCGGAGAAGAAATAGAGCTATTATTAATTAACAGACCCTTAGGCAACGGAAACGTTGTTATGAAACTCCCATTCTGAAAGTCAAGAATTTGAGAGCAGTTTGAAGTTGTTTCAACTTCTGGTTGACTCCGACCTGAATGGGCAGTCTCAAAGCTGAAAGTCTGAATGATTATACCTCTCGGGGGTTAAGCAGCGTGTCAGCACACTAACCATAGGTACTGTTTATATTGTAAGTGACCTCGCAGCTAACCGACTTGCCCAGACCACTCAAGTAAGCCAAAAAGTGCATTTCATAAAGCCCTGTTGACAATCCGCTGTACGACATGACCACATAATTGATCCAACTAAAGTGGAATATCCCGGACATATTGGAAACGTTTCTTATGATCGTGGCATTAATAGAAAAAGCACCTATTCCCGCGAAACCGTCGTGGTCACTGTAAGCAAATTGACTAGGATTCACCTTAGTATTTACGTTTTGTGCGTCACTTTCACTAATGGTTGGGACTATAGAGGCTCCAATCATTCCCGACCCAGTGCTGCCAAAGTCATTCGTCGCAAACTCAACTGTTTTTGGCACGAGATTGGAAGCAATATATCCATTTATGAAGACGGAGAACTCCATCATCTTGTTCCACGGCAGAACTGCGCCCTCTGCTTGTACCTGGATCGTTGACACAGGCCCATTCGTCTGGTTAACGTAGGTAGTTGCATTACCATCTGATAACGAAGCTGTCGAGTTTGGATTACTGTTCCAATCGTAGGTTAACGAAACAGTATACGAAGCATTTGTAGTGGTTATGGGTGGCAGATCGCTCCTATGTCCAGATGAATATGCCGAGTACGCAATCACAGCTATCAAGACGATGGCAACGATCGCTACTACTGCTAGGATGCTGGTCCTCCCAGGCTTTTTTTCGGCTAACAGGTTATCACCTTTGCGAATATGCGCTGCGTATCTCTCCAAACGTGGAGACTAAATTCGCCCTAATGTCAAGATTAGTCATGACCGCTTCCACATGGTTTTCAGTTTCTTTTTTATTTATGCCCCTTTCTAACTCTTAATGAGTAAGTCAAGTACAACACCATTAGCTATGTAAGTACCCCTCAGCGTTTGATCGGTATGCACAAATGGCGCGTTCTCAGGCTCGTACACAGTCCAGTTTCCTATCCTTATTATTATGCTGTAGATTGGCATCCATGTGTTGTCAAGTGCGTCGTAGATCTTCATTGTAAAGTTCAGCTGGCCAAGCACCACCCATTCATCGGACCCATTCTGCAGCTGCACATACACTGGCTGCTTGTTCACCCCTGAAATGTTGACGATACCGTCTATTTCCCATAACTGCGACACATTGGTTGTTACTTCGCTCTTCGTGAGAGTCGAATTGAAGTACTGTCCTGTTGCTGTATCGTAGGATAGTATCTCCATCCCTGGCTGTAGGTCCTGAACGGGGAGGAATGTTCCATTGGCCATTGCTATCAGAGTGCCATACAACACGCATCCTCCACCACCACCTGAGCCTCCGCCTCCAGATGATTCAGGGGAAAGTGCAAACTGTTCTCCGTAAGTATTATTGATTGTGAAGCTCAAATCGCTTACGGAACTGGAATAGTACCCGGTAGCACTTGCGCTCATTGAGTAAGTGCCAGTAACTGGGAAGTAGATAGCATATCCTCCAAATTGATTTGTCGAAGTCGATACCGACCCAGAACTGTCACTTAAAGTCACACGAGCGCCAGAGATGCCTGCACCGTTGGACGCGTCGGTGACCTGTCCTGTTACCTGACCTGCATCAAGCGACACTCTCGGTGCGGTCAAATAAGCCCCATAGGTGGCTGTGCTCTGCGTTCCGCTGCTCGGAAATGTATACGACTGAGTCTGAGTACCAAGTGGGCTGTTTATGGTGTAAGTTACTGTGTCCTGTGAACCAAGCATTGCAAAGAACTGCCAGTAGCCGGTAGGGTTTGGCTTAAACACAAAGTCGGTAGTTCCGCCAGATGTTGACTGCTGCACCACTATTTTCGGATTCAAATTTGATGCTCCATTGTAGATGTTCACATTACCTGTCAGGGCAATGGCGTCAGAAGTGTATCCTATCGATGATATACTGGCGCTGGCACCGGATGCAGGTAGGTTCACGTTGTCTTTGTAATCATAATCATTGACCATATTTTTCGCAAATAGATTTATCGCTCCAGTGCCGTAGTTCCGACCCACCTGGAATGAAGGTACTGAAATCTGGAACAGTGCCCCTGAGGAGAACACATTTGATCCACCTGGAGCACCAGTGAGATCGCTCAAATACAAGTTGCCTCCAGTCACAGTGCCCCATTCGTATGCCCCATTACTACTTGTGCCTGAAAACCCTGTCACGGACGCATAGGTTCCGCTATCGATCGCGCCAAAGAACGAACTTAGCCCAAGCATTTCGCCTCCAGTACCAATTATAAGCCCTGGTATATCGGCGCCCAGACCTGGAAATAGTACGGCCGCCCCCCCCCGAGGATGAGTGCCAAAGCAGACTCTATTTGGCTACTGCCCTGCAACGTGCTGACGTTAGTAATGTTCACGCCTTCGTTGTAACTTGTAAGGATGTCAGTATGGACTGACGAGGTCGCACTACCACTCAATGATATCCCAATTTGCTGTAAATATGGTTCGTAATACCAAGGGGTGTCTTCCCAAAACGATGAGCCTCCTACCGCTCCTATGAAAAGATCTACCAAGAATGTCCCACCATTGAGGGTACTCCAAGCGTAAGAAGAGGTATCGGCACCATTGTTGCTGGTTGAAAGGTAAATTACATTGGGTATTCCATTACTATTGTTTGACTGATTTTGGTAGTGATAGACTTGAAAAAGAGGCAAAACAGTTCGAGTACCAGCTTGACGTTTCACCATACCCAGAGAGAATAGAGCTCAAGAAATCAATCAATCAGATTCGACTGAGCGAGCTTTGCCAGATTCTTAGAACCTATGGTTATCTTTACATGGATCCTTTGAAGGCATTCCTGAAGGGAGAGGATGCTCATGAAGTTTGATCGAACGCTTCTGAGGAGTTGCAGAGGATATGGCTTCTATTACCTTTCACCCGCTGAGAAATGGTGTTGTTCATGGTTGAGTGATTTCACGGTCACAGCCCAGATTACAGAGAGAGGGCACACTGTATACTATCTGGAACTTGATGACAACAGACCCTGGTTGAAGTTGAAAGAACTCAAGTTCTGTCCTTTTTGCGGGGATCGATTCGAACTTTCGTCTAACAGGGTAGAAATTGAGAGGTGAACAAAATGGACTCGCCAAAGGATCATGCGCAGTTCACGCAAAAACTCAATGAATTCCGATTGTGGGCTTCAGGGTGCGGCCGATTCTCATTCTCGACAGTTGCCCGCCAGGTCAGACGCCTTCAATATATCTCAAAACATCTGGACCTCCTGGAATTCAATCTGTCTGATATTTACACCTACATTGAAGCAGAACTCAAGAAAGGAAAGAAGAAAAAGTCTGTGAACAACGATATGAAGGATGTCCAGGCATGGCTCGATTTCCTTGGAAAGCATATGGAACTTCCACGGTTCAAGGGAGAACCAGCTCCAGAGCCCTGGATGCCCACGGATGACCAGCTCTCACAGATAATCCGTTACTGCCGGAAGAATTCAAACAAGGGCCTGGCAAAGCGCAACGAACTGATGTTTGAAATACTTGCATTCGGGGGCCTGCGTATTGGCGAGATGCTTGGGCTAAACGTCGAAGATGTCACTCCAAAAGGCATCTATGTCCGTTCAGAGAAAGGTGAACAGGATCGGACCGTAGGCCTCCCCGATGGCCTGATCATCTCCCTCGAGGAATACATTCATGCATATCGCTACAACACTGATCCAAGAGCGCTATTTACAAGCAGCCGCGGGAGAATAGAATACAACTACACGAGGAACCTGATCAAGAGAATCGGCATCGCGCTGGGTATGCCTCTCCTGCACGCACATGCACTGAGACATTATTGTGCCACAAGCCTGCTGAAAGGCTTCTTTGGCTCTGAACCCCTCGACATCCGGGAGGTTCAAATCCACCTGGGACATGCCCGCATCGAGACGACAGCAATATATACTCATATTTCGCAAAAGGAGGTGACGGAGCATGTGCGACTCCGCTACAATTCCTTCTTTCCAGACAGTCACGCGCAAGGAGAAATGAAAATCGTAATTGCAGAATCAG
>JAJYOM010000071.1 GCA_021796175.1 Thermoplasmata archaeon | reverse complement strand
AGAACACCAATCATAGAGGCGAACTGAATCAGGCGACATAAGGAATCGCCCTGCCATAACCGGCGATGATGGCGATTGCGGAGAATGTGATTAACGCAATCATGACCGCCACAGAGTAGTAGTCCGACCTTGTGAACGGCCTGGGGCGGACCGATGTTCTCCTGTCATATGCCCTGAATGCCCTTGTGTCTGCGGATATGGCTGTATCTCTTGCCCCTCTCAATATGTAGACAAAGACAGGAACTATGCTGGTGATGGCTGCCTCCAGGTAATAGAAAGGCATCAGCACCCTGGGGGCTCCTGAGCCCAGACCGCGCATCAGTTGTATCTTGATGGAAGTATCAATTGCGTCGAATATCCTCGGGATGGTCCTCATTGCGACCACAACGGAAAATATGAGCGATACCGGTACACCGAACTTGTTGAGCGAGCGCAAGATATCGGACGGCGTGCTCGTCATGACAAGTATGAGACTTGTGAGCGAAATCGCTGTGAATCTCATGGAAATCTGCAGTCCGTAGATGATACTCTGGAGCGTCAAATGAGGCTCGTATCCCATATAGGAAAAGTAGGATGGCCAGGTCCAGAGTGTTGAGAAGTGTGCAGTTCCAAGAGCCTGTGTGAGTATAGAATACGGCGTGAAAGGTGCATACCCCCATGTGACCCCTACGACTGTTGTAAGCGTCAGGTAGACAGCAAGATTGAATTTCCTCCTTCCTCCCCTTAGCGACAGGTAAGAGAGCGCCACCGCTGCGGTTATGACTGCACCAAACCACCAGATAGTGGTGGCGGAAATTATCATTGCAACGACACCAAAGGCGATTTTCGTGAGTGGGTGCAGCTGGTAGTAGAAAGTATGGTAATTCTCATAACGGGTTACTTCTCTGAAACCCGTCAGTCCTATCGCCTTCAGTATGAAGAAAATAGGAAGGCCGACTCCAAACAATATCAGCAGCCAGCTGAAAATGTTTACAAAAATCAGGTACAGTATTGACATTATCAGCACCTGAGAAAGAAATCAGAAGGTGGCACTATGCCGTATCTCGAGCTCGTCCGGAAGCATTCCTCCGGTGTACCTTCGAGCGTTTTCTTTCCCTCTTCCATTACAATCATCCTGTCCGCGTGCCTGTAGACGAATCTGGTGTCATGTGTGACAACAGCAAAAGACAACCCGGATGATTTCAGCACGAACATCTCCCGGCCAAGCATTTCCCTGTTGTGGAAGTCCTGGCCGGATGTTGGCTCATCCATCAATATGATCCTTGCGCCTGATGCCAGCACCGAGGCAATAACCACTCTCCTCCTTTGTCCGAAGCTGAGCGTAAGCGGATCGCATTTCCTCAGTTCCTCCAGAGAGAACATTGAAATGTACTCGTCCACCTTTGGCCTGAGCCTTTCTCGATCCGCTCTGTTCCTCTTTCTCAGCGAATACGAGATTTCATCCTCAACAGTGCTGTTGACCAGGACAATGTCAAAAGACTGAGGGATATAAGCGACGTTCTTGCCAATTTCCTGCACCGTCGCATGACTCAGGTCCCTTCCCATGACTTTTAGACTTATATCAGATTTCAGCTTGCTGTCAAGCATTCCACATAATGAGTTCAGGAGTGTGGATTTTCCGGCACCGTTTCTACCGGTGACAGCCAGAACCTCACCTTCCCTTATTGTCATATCGGTGTCAACAATCACTGAACTCCCGGCTCTTACACAGGATTTCGCCTCCAGGACGATATTTCCACCGGTCGTCCGCTCCGGCGACCTCAGGGTGTAGCCACTTTTCCTGGCATGCTTCCTAACCGTTTCCATATCAGTGCTGTCGAGATCTAGTTTCCTGGCTATCTGGTAATGTTCGGGCACCTCGACTCCCGCAGACGTGAGTTCATCGAGATGGTGAAGAATCTCGCTCTTGCCTATGTCCATCCGAATCCTGCCTCCTTCAACGAGTATCAGCCTGTCTATGAATGGCAGTACGCGCTCCACCTTGTGTTCCACAATGAGAATTGTCTTCTTGCGTGAGAGGGATCTGAGTATGCCGAATATGCTCTCTGTTCCCTCGGGATCTATATTGGAAGTCGGTTCATCGAGAATAAGCAGCGGTGGATTCATTGCCAGTATTGATGCCAGTATCAGGCGCTGCTTCTCTCCTCCGGACAGGGTGTAAGTCTCCCTGTCTGTATGATGTGTCATTCCAGTGATCTGAAGTGCTTCAAAGACCCGTTGCCTGATTTCATCAGTTGGAAGGCACAGGTTCTCCGGCCCAAAGGCGACTTCCTCTTCCACCGTGTAGTTCAGCAACTGAGAATCCGGATCCTGCAGTAGAGTCCCTATGTGCCAGGACATGTTTGGAAGGGGTGTCTGGACTGTGTCCAGTCCACAGGTGAGCACTTTTCCCTCTAGCGATCCGTGGAGCATATGTGGTATGACGCCGTTGATGCAGTTGGACAGAGTGGACTTGCCGGAACCGGATCTGCCGGTGACCAGTATTATCTCACCCCTGCCGACTCGAAATTCGCCGACTTCAATTGACGGTTCTTCAGCGCCGGTATAGGCAAAGGAGAGGTTTGTAATGGATACAGCATCTTTCGCCGCGCTGTCAGTCTGATGGAAGGCGGATGGCACTTCCACTGACGAGCATCTCTGTCTGAATGTCTCCTGCATTGCATCCTGCCTCCCTGAAAAGCGAAAGCATGCACCTCACTGGCCGACTGCCTTTACTATTCTCACTGCCGCGAGAGCGGCGAGGGCACCGATTATTATATTCCCGGGAAGAGCTGTTTCAAGATTGAATGCGACCTTGGCCCAGCTCACGACACCCCCATACAGCAGCGGACTGAAGAACGCCCTGTACAGGAGAGCGTCCGGGAAAGCAAGCAGAGCACCCAGTACTGCGCCTTCCGCTATCGTCTTGAAGTTTGTAGAGAAAAGGAAGGAGGTAATGTTCTTCCTGAAATCAGGGGCGGCATTTCCCCGGTATCCGCCCGGGGATGTGTTGACAGATTCCCCTGACCCGCCCATGACTGCCTTTACTTTTCCCCCTCTGGACGCTCGAAGGCTGCCGAGGACACCGAATATGTTGCCGCCGGTTGCTGCTATGAATACATCTATCAGCAGGCCGTATGTGAACATTTCATATATTGTGTAAATCGGTTCACCGGAAAAACCGTAGCTGATTATGTCGCTGAGGAGGTTAAATATGAAGAGGGTCGACATGCCGGCGCCAACTTTTCTCACCAGGGCGGCGATTATGAAGAGGGTGAATATCCTTCCCCAGAAACCTATGTCCACGAATGGTGTGTTTGGAAGGACCCTCCCTATGAAACCACTGATATAGAATTCCCAGACAACTGCGAACGCAGAACCTATTCCGATGTACACCAGGTCCACAGTTGTGAACATCTTTACTCCGCCTGTTTTTCTTCCCAGGACGAACGCAATTCCAAGTGCAACGGCGAAGTAGAGCACCACAAACTCCCAGGGTATCTGGCCAGGCGAATTCAAGAAACCGCCAATTCCATTAAATCCCATTACTCTTCACCTGAGCAGGAAACAGGATCGGCTGGATAATAGGCTGATGAACATAGAATTTGTCCATGGACATAGAGTAAAGACCCACATGTTGTTTACGTAGAGACAGGGGTGAATCAGCGCCATACGCGCTCCTTCCATACGAGTTTTCGGAAAGAGAGTATTTGTTTTGTGTAAGCACTCCAGGCCAACAATGACCAAAAGAATCGCTGTGAGAGAGCTTGAGGAAAACAGAAAGGACTGGGATGCGCTTGTCCCGCTTCACCTAAAGTCGGAATTCTATGGCGTCGAAAGATTCCTTAATGGAGGCACAGCACTTGGAAGCATTGAGCAGAGGGAAGTCGGTCCAGTCAGGGGATGCAGTCTTCTTCATCTCCAGTGTCATATCGGCATAGACACACTTTCGTGGGCAAGAAAAGGGGCAAATGTAACAGGCGTTGATTTTTCTACAGAGGCAATCAGGGCTGCCCGCGACCTTGCAGCCAGAACCGGACTCTCCGCCAGGTTTGTCCCTGCTGATGTATACCATCTGCCGGAATCACTCAAAGGGAAGTTTGATATCGTATTCAGTTCCTGGGGAGTCATTGCCTGGCTGCCTGACATGGAGAAGTGGGCGAGAGCTGCAGCTGGCTGTTTACAGAAAGGCGGTTTTCTCTACCTCCTGGATATCCATCCGCTTGTCCATCTGTTTGATGATTCCAGGACTGTGAAGGGTATGAAACCAGCTGGTTCGTACTTCCATGAGAAGGTGAAACTGGTGCCTGAGTCGGGCTCCTATGCAACCGATTACAAAGGAAATGTGACATTCCCAAGACATCAATGGCAGGAGTCGCTGCAGGATGTAATTCGGGGAATAATCAGGTCCGGGCTGGTGATTGAAGATTTTTCGGAGCATGAAGTCATGCCCCACAAACACCTTCCATTCATGCGCAGACTCAGAAACGGATACTGGGCAATGCCTGAAACCGGGCCGAGGATTCCACTGTCGTTCTCAATCAAAGCCCGCAAACCATCCGGTTGAAAATGATAATTGAAATCGGATGATGTTGAGCCATTATTGACTTGCGTTTAAGTCCGAAAACCATTTCCTCTGTTTTTATTCGAGCCTGTGTGGGCAACAATTGTATTCAACAAAAGGTGCAGGAGCGGAAATACGAGACAGCCGAGTGCCTGAATACCGGGAGCCGGCACACCAAAAATATGAAATAGAAAGTGTGACAACTCGAAATTCAAATGCAGGACAGTGTGGCTGTAAAAAGCGCCAGGAATGGCGTTCGCAATGATGAAATCACGGATGCATGCGGCTGTATAGACAGTTCATGCGAAGCCTGTCTCAACCCTTCGGTCTGCGGTAATTGCGTAGACTGCTGTTGCGCCGATTCGCACAAGGACTGGAGACGCAATGCGATCCGTCGCGGACTTGTAGTTCAATATTTCAACAGCATATGGATGACGGTTGAGGTAACCGTGACAATGATCGCAGGCTTCGCTGCAGCCAATTTCGCATTGCTTGCATTTGGAAGCGACAGCATGATTGAGCTCATATCGGGTGTGGTCGTCCTGTTGCACCTGAGAAAGGATGACTCAGGACTCAACGATGCCGGAGAAAAGACATCTCGGCTGAGCCGGTTGCTCCTCTTCATACTCATACCTGTGATTGCACTTGGGGCGTCTTACTCATACTTTACCGGTCTGAAGCCTGAGACTTCTGTCCCGGGCCTGGTTGTTGCTGTTATCGCAGTGGCTGTTATGCCCTTCTTCTGGCTTGAAAAAAAGAAAATCGGAAAAGATACAAACTGTCTTCCATTGAAGATCGACGCGCTGGAATCTGCCACCTGTCTCGCCATGTCCGTAGTGCTGCTTGCTGGACTCGCGCTGCAGTTCCTGCTGCATTCCTACTGGGCAGTATACATAGCACTGGGATTCATGCTGGCTTTTATAGCGAAGGAGGCTGTCGAAAGCAGTGCGAAACACCTGGCCGGAGACTGAAAGGCTGCCTTTGGGCTGTCAACAGTCAATCGAGCCGCCATACGATTGCCCAACTGTCACTGCAGTGGTATCCCTGCCTTCTTTCCTTAAGCCCTTCGACCATTTCCGCTGGTCTGGCACCATGCCTGTAAAAGCCCTTATAGGGGTGCAAAGCATAGTTACATCGTGGGAAAGTGAGAGATACCGCCGCTCTCGTTGTGGCAATTGTCATAGCGACTGTTCTTGCCGTTGCGTCCGTCGCAATTGTGGCACCTCTTGCGCGACACGCAAACGCAACGAACGGCAGTGTTTCAACGCCTGCCGGAACCAACGGACTCGTCCTTTCTGCAGACTGGAATATCTCAAACAGATCCGGAAATCCATTTATCCGGCTGAACGTTGAGCTCTACAATACCAGGCATTTGGCGGACAACGTTACTTCACAACAGCAATGGCCGCTTAATTCTTTGAGTTCTGGTCCATGTTCCCAGTTTCCGGCTGGAATAGCAATATATTATGGCAGCTACAACAAAGCAAACATCGTATTTGCCAGGCCCCTGTACTGGTTCCAGCCGGGCATTTATTCCTGCCCGGCAATGTTTCGTATAGACTATTACAATTTTCTGCCGCAAAGCGACATGGCCATCATGGGTCCGAACCAGCCGGGAATTGCTTACTCTCCAATGCTCATGCAGTTCGCCATCTACCAGTTATGGTCTGCGGGCCCGACGGGCAGCTACGGGCATGCATTAGGCGCTGGCACCTACACTCTTGCAGTCGGCGACGAATGGGGCCAATTCGTGCTCATAAGCTTCAATGTTGCGTGACTTATTCACACCGCCGGTACGGACAGATGTTCTTCTACGTCTTCATCTCTGCTGGAGTTAATTCTGTCTGCAAAGGCAGTTCATGGCATATTCAATGGAAGGAAGGCAGCAGAAAACAACCTGTCATCCATCCATGCTTATTTCAGAACACAGGTTCCGGACAGCGTACAGCTGCGCATCGCAGGGTATTCATGAGAGTCAATCTTCGATGGATTACAGAAGAAGTCACTGGTCAGGCCCTGGATTCTTGAGATGAGCAGAGGGCGGGACGCACATCATCCGCTTCTCTTCGAACTGAAGCCGAGTGGCCGTTTCATTGTTGCCAGCGCAATTGCAAACAGCATTGCTGCTCCTCCTGCAATGGTATAGACGGATATGCCTTCGCCGAGAATCAATGCGCCACCAACCACACTGACTACAGGGATGAAATAGAGCTGGATGGAAAGTCTTGAAACACTCCCCTTTTCAATCAGCGAATAGAACAGCATATAGCCGACAACTGTAGAAAGGAGAGACAGATACAGCATTGCCAGCCACCCAAGCGCAGTGAGATGAAGAACCTGAGCGAAGAATTCAGGTGATATCAGAGGGAGGAGCATGGCTGTCCCGACAAGACCGGACCAGATGGCAATCGGAATAGCACCATATTTGCTGACAAGCGGCTTTGACAGCACGGCGAAAACAGCGTATGAAACTGCAGTTCCAATTGCCTCCAGTATTCCAACAACTGAGCCGCCGCTGCCGATGCTTCCGATGGCCAGAATTGCAGCGCCTGTGAATGCGAGGAGAAGAGCGAACACAATCTCTTTCCCGTGCTTCTCCTTCAGCAATGCCCAGGATAGGACAACGATCAGGACAGGACCGATCGATACGAGGAGACCGGCGAGCCCTGCGGAAATGGTCTTCTCCGAATAGTAGAGTGTGAGATGGTAGCTGACCACATTTGCGAAAGACACTACCAGCAGCCTGGCGGTATCCCTGGTCTCATATCTTGTCCTGGCTTTTCCAATAAACGGCCAGAGAACCAGCAGTCCGCAGCTTGCGAGCAGCCATCGTAGAAGAGCCATACTGACGGGCGCCAGGAGTGTCTCCGCCCACC
>JAJYOM010000070.1 GCA_021796175.1 Thermoplasmata archaeon | reverse complement strand
TGACGGAGCAGGAATACATAGTGAAACTCCAGTCTGAAGGCGAGGACCCTCTTGATCCTGGAGGATACTTCATCTTTATCTTGGGCAGCTGTTCGCGGGTGATGCCGTATTTCTTGAGAATCTTCTCGGCCTCCGCATCGCTGATCAGCCTATGCTCAGGAACCATTTCATGATTTAAAATATTAAAAGCGGGCATCTCACACCTCGTCCGTAGGGAATGCTAAACATAATCTATATAAATAGTATTCGCCATTCATTAAAGACCTTCGGGCAACACCAGAAGGCAAAAAACGGGCTACCGGATCTATCTGTTTTCAACGGTGCTTTCCGACAGCATTCTCCTCAAATCGTCGTGGCTCACAAGCGACTTGAGGCTCACTCCTTCCCTTTCCAGCGCTTCTGCGGCTCCCTCACCCCTGTCCACAACTGCTATAACCCTTTTCACAACACCCCCGGCAGATCGCAGGGCTGCCACTGCGGAAATAACACTTCCGCCGGTCGTTGTTACGTCCTCAAGTACATCGACAACTTCACCCGCCGCTATTTCACCTTCAATTTTGACTGCGGTGCCGTGCTGCCTGTCCTCCTTCCTAATCATGGCAAAGGGCTTGCCGGTCCTGAGGGAGGTCGCCACGACAATGGGTATGGCACCCAGCGCCACACCCGCAAGACGATCGCCTGTTGCGAATTGCGCCATTCCCTCTGCAATCTCTCTCAGTATGGACGGATCTGTGTAAGCTTTCTTGATATTGACATAGTAGCTGCTTCTCTTTCCGGAAGTGAGCGTGAACTCACCAAACATCAACGCTCCCCTTTCCTTCAGCTTCTCTGCAATTTCCATCGTATCACCAGGGTACGCTCTTCAGTCCTTTCCTGAATCCTATGTAGTTAATCAATCTGTGCAGGGGGTATATAATCAGGAGCACAACCGCGAAACCTGCAAGCGCGTCGCCTGCAAACAGAAATTTATACGCCGGCGCGGGCGACAGGGCAAGAGCAGCGAGCGCTGCTCCGGCCACGAAATCGTACTGGTCAAGAAGCGGAACGCTCGCTCCTCTCGCCAATCCCATTCTCCTTTTAATGAATGCGCCGGCAATATCACCGAGCATTGAGCCGAACGAAAGAGCAAGAAGTGCCGGCAGGATCGAGATATCCGGTTTGTAAACCGCGGAGAGACCGGGACCGAACGGTAATGCAATGAGACTCTCCATATAGCCGAGAATCACGCCCGAAAACACACCAACTGCAAGCCCCCTCCATGTCTTTCCGTCACCCAGGAGCCTCTTCCCCCTCCAGACATGGCCAAAGTCCAGCGGGGTTCCACCTCCGAAGATGGCGGCCGATGTGTTGGGAAGCATCGCCGGAAGGAAGAACCAGACTGCATCAATGATTGACCATAACAGGGACATGCTCTTTCATCCGCCTGTCACTTATTAAGGCTACCATTGCCCTCTCTTCCGGCGGAAGCCAGCTCGCCTCCACCAGGCTCTGCAAAAAACGCGGCAACGGCCGCAGGCGCATCGACAACAGGCTCCGCATTTACTTCCCTGAAATTTGCCAGTCTCTTGTCCAGCACCACGGCAATCCCCCTGTCACGCTCACTCCTTATCATTCTGCCGGAGGCCTGCATCAGACGCCTGACTGCCGGATTCCTCACGGCGTAGTCCCACCCTTTTTTGTAAAGTATATCGTAGTAGTTGACCAGCGCCCGCTGCTTTGCGGTCGGTCTCGGGTACGGAATGCCGACAATGACAACCATCTCGAGCGATTCGTCCGGAAAATCAAGTCCTTCGCTGATCCTGCCGCCGATGACCGAAAGGAAGACTGCGCCTTTTGTGCGCTTGAAGCTGTCGACTTTTTCCATCAGCTCGGGCTGGCCCATGCCTTTCTCTTCAACCAGGACATTCGTGCCGAGTCTTTTCTCAATGCCGAGGGACAGAAGGGAATCAAGCAGGCTGTAGGATGTAAGGAAAACGATGGTATTCCTCCTTGCAGCCATGCAGATATCCACGATCCTTTCTGAAATGGATGCAATCATGCCTGCATCCTTCGAGATTATCTCGTATCTTGTAGTAACGTCCTCGACATAGATTATCTTCCTGTTCTCCGGTGGAAAATCCGAGGGAATCACCGCGGTGACAGAGTCTTCCGGAAGGTTGAGAAGTATCCTGTAATCCTCAAGCCTTCCCATAGTTCCTGACATATGAACGCTTGCATATGTATCCAGCAGAGGGGCGGCAGCAATAGAAGGATCCATACAGTAGGCCTCGATCGACGGATTTTCGCCACCATTAACAAGTTTCACGTAGTGCTGTGGTTCGGCCTCGATCCAGAATCGCATGAAATCACCGAAGGAGTGAATATATGATCTGGGAAGCCTGCCGTTCTTAAGTTTCATGTCCCTGACAAATTCGCCCTGCATAGTGAGGACAGATATCATCAGTGCGAAACTCCTGGAGCTTATGCCCATCTCCTCCATCAGCCGTGTCTCGAACTCAGTCTCAGGCACGAGCCCGTCTTCATCCAGTATGAAGTCTTTCGCCATGCCGGTTATTATGGATTCAACTGTCTCCGACACGTCCCTGATGCTGGTTCCGGGCGTAACTTCCGGGTCGCCGTACTCTTCAGCTTCCTTCACCATTCCCTTCGCAGCCTTTATGCTGAATTTCACGCTTTCAATCTCCCTGAGATAATCAGGCAGATTGTGCGCCTCATCCAGCACAACGATGAGCTTCTCTATCGGGGTGGCCATCCAGTCAAGGAGCCTCCTTCTGATGAACGGGTCGAAGAAATAGATGTACGGAGCAGTGACAACATCCGCATCCGAAAGCAGCGACTTGGACAGCTCATATGGGCAGACCCGCAGCACCGCACACTCCTTCACAAGCTCTTCCGAGTCCGGCATACGCCTCTTCATCCATCCAGCCAGTTCGGCGCTGTCAGAATTCATAAGTCCGTAGTAGTATCGGCAACCCTCTGTTTCAGACTTCGTCCTTTCCTTCAGAAATGAGCAGTATGAAGAGAGCTCCTCCGGTGTGCCTGTCTTCATCTCCTCATCCTCCCCGGCAAGCAGGCAGCTGTTGTTCCTGCCCTGAATTGCAATGCCGAAAACAGGAGATTTCACGGATATCATGCGCAGCTCCTTCATTACCTGCTTCTGCTGGGAGTTGGTGCGTGTGAGGTAGAGTATCTTCCTGTCTCCCCTGCACTCCATGAGTGCCGACAGCACACTCACCGTCTTGCCGCTGCCTGTGGGACTCTCAAGCACAACGTGTCTGCCTGCAGAAACTGCTTCGAAGACCGATCTCATAATCCTGATCTGGCTCTTCCTCGCGATGTAAGGGAAGTACGATGCTGAGTTGCCTGGCTGTGCCTTCTGGTCTGATGTCATTTGGTTACTTCCGTATGATAATTGAAGCAGCGGAATGGCAGCGGACACTGACCGAAAGCAGGGCAGCAGCTGCAGCCACACCGAACCAAGCCACAACCAGCCCGTATTTTAGTCTTTCAGGGACAAAACCGATGCTGGCCACGCTCCAGTCGCTGTTCATGGCTTGACATGTCCTCATGTTATTGCGGACAACTCCGTGATATCAGAACGGCCTCGCGCACCCTGTGAACCGCAACTCAGTCTCATCGGGCAATTGAGTTCCGGAGGGAGTAACTGCGGATATAGGGCGAAATTGCATTTTCGTCTATATCTTCAGGAGATATTGAAAGGCTGTCAAACAGCTGACGTTCGAGCATGTTCACAAAACGCTCTCTGTCCACACCGAAGCTGTGCGTCGCCCTGTGAGAATATCTCTTCCTCAAATCATCGAATCTTTCACTCACGCTCACAATACATTTCGGTGCCACCTTCTGATCCGCATATGTGCACAGCTTCAGCTCCAGATCATCGGTTGAAAGCACCCTCTCTATCTTCTCCGGCAGCATGCTGGACAGAAGGAACAGCACTCTCTCTGCCACCCCAATTTCCCTGAGCATATTTCAGGTCAAATCGTGGTCATTGGCTGAGTAGTATTTTGAAACCAGCCTGCTCCTCACTTCCTTCCAGTGGTCTATATCCTGCGCCGAACAACCGTCCCAAAGATCGCTGTTGCTGAAGTCAATGAAGTCCATCGGCTCCCCGAAATTAGCACCTGCCATGGCGATGTAAGAAGTATCAGGGCCGTCTGGGCGGCGCGTTCTTTGACCTGTTCCAGGCATCATCAGGAATGTCATCGTATACTGATGAGTGCTTGCGCCTTACCCCTTCATGGTGCTCCTGGCCACTGATCAGCTCCCATATCCTCTCCTTCCTGAAGAGCCAGTAATGGATTCTCCAGTCCCTTCCGTCGTACAGTGTGGTTTCCTCCCTTTCAGTGGTCAGAATGCCCGAATCCTCAAGCATGTAAAACGCATCCCTGTCCTCAGGCTCGAGCACATTGTCGATTATCCTCTCGTTGTAACCGAAGAAATTCAGTATGTGCTGTGCCATTGCAGTCGCCTGTTCCTCGGGCATATCCTCCCTGTCCACGCTGTTTCTTATAGCAGTGCTAAGGTGGTCAACTGTCAGCGTCCTGTTCCTAAAAGTTCCTTCCTTGTCGCCCGACGGCATCGGTAGCTACCTTCCTTTAAATAACCGGGGATGGTAGAATTTATACTCTCACTATCCCTATTTTAATATTTTGCTGATCAGCCGATATTTCGGGCCCTGGTCCCGTAAATACGAAGCTGATTTAGCAGACAGAGTGCGATTCCGCCTCCTGCCGCACAACCGCAGTGCTACTCAGGCAATCAGACTCGGGAGCGCAAGAAATACAATAGCCGCGGCAAGGAGCAGCCCCAGCCTTACAAGGTCTCCCTCGTTCTTGCGCGTCATGGCTGCAACGAAAAGTACCGCTATTATCAGGAATGTGCCTATCGATGTCAGTACCTGGAAAGCAGAGAAGCCGGCGCTTGAAGTGGCAGCAATCCTTACCAGCTGGCCGATGAAATCCAGAAGCAGCCCGAACATTATCAGTCCCACAAGGACCGTGGTATGAGACATTGTCTCGACAATGTTCGCCATCTCTTTCTCAAGTGACACTTGTCTCTCTCCGCCCTGTGCGGGCGGGTTTTCTGTCTGTTGACTTGGTGTTGCCATCCCTCACACCTTGGCACTTGAGTGCAGTAATAGTACTTATATTAATGTAGTGAGATTTTAAATAATAAGTCGTGTCAGGCACCTTTTCAACCTTTTTGCCGGGACAGCCATTCAGCCTCTTAAAGCAGATTGGACAAGTGGTTGATGTGGGGGTTTGCGGGTCATAACTGTCTATTGCTCAATCCATCAAGATTCGCAGCATTCAGCATTTCGCCTTTGCTGAAGAAAGAGTCCACCACCTGCACTACCTCTGCACCAACTCTGGCCTGCGCCTCCCTTGTCTGTGCGCCGATGTGCGGAGTCATTATCACTCTCTCCGTCGAGGTCAGTTTTTTGTTCACAGCCGGTTCACCCTCGAAAACGTCCATTCCGGCCCCTGCGATTGCACCCGACGCGACTGCGTCGGCAAGCGCTTCGTTGTCTACCATTTCACCTCTTGCCGTGTTAATCAGCAACGAGCCCTTTTTCATCAATGCGAGTTCCCTCTTCCCGACAAGATGTAAATTGCCCGGTAGCATCGAGGCGTGTATTGTGACAATGTCCGACTCCTTCAGCAGGTCGTCCAGGCTCACGAGTCTTACACCAGCTCCCGATGCCACTTCATGCTTTATGTACGGATCGGCTGCTGACACCTTCATATCAAAAGCCTTTGCCCTCTTCGCGACTTCCCTTCCAACCCTTCCAAGACCTATTATGCCCAGGCTTTTGCCGCTCAGTTCCGAGCCTGTGAATTTCAGTGTTTCCCACCTGTCAGAGTGCACAGAGCTGTTAGCTGCACATATGTTCCTGGACAGTGAAAGCATAAGCGCGAACGCAAGCTCTGCGGCAGAAACAACGTTTGCCCAGGGTGTGTTGCAGACCGCAATGCCCATTCTGGTTGCTGCCTCGACGTCTATGTTGTCGATACCCACACCGGCCCTGACTACCAGTCTTGCGGTTGTTGCATTGTTCACAATATCTGCAGTCAGCTTCGTTCTGCTCCTGACAATTATGCAATCATATCCGTGTATGATTCTTTTCAGATCATCCGCCTTTATTCCATTCCTGAAGTCCACTTCAAAACCGTCAATGTTCTTGAGCTCATCCACGTACTTCTCATCGACCGCGTCTGTTATGAGTATCTTTGTCATTCACATTACCTCCGATAGCGCGCTTAAGAGTCCATCCATTTCCTTAACTGTCAAATCGCCCATGTGCCCGATCCTGAAGGTGCTTTCCTTGAGTTTGCCATAACCTTCCGAAATCTGGTATCCTCTGTCTGCAAGCCGGGCATCAATATCGCTGTAGGGCTTTCCGGAGGAGTTCCTGACACAGGTGACCGAATTTGAGTAGTTGTCCTTCGGGAACAGCGCAAGGTGCTTCCTGGCCCAATCCCTCGCCATTCCGGATAGCCTGGCATGTCTGTCTGCCCTGTTGTCCAAACCCTCTCTGGAAATCCTGTCAAGCTGGAAATCGAGCGCATATAACAGGGAAACTGGCGGTGTGCTTGGCACCAGATTCCTGTCTGCAAACTCCTTGGTCTCAACAAGGTCAAGATACTTTCCTCTATCTGCTACGTTCTTCGCTTTTTCAAGCAGCCTGTCTGAAACAACCGCTATCGCGAGGCCTGGAGGGAGAGCGAGCGCCTTCTGTGTTCCAAACAGGAATAGATCCGGTTCAATCCTTGACAGGTCAATTCTGTTTGCGAATGCAGATGTCACTGCATCGACGAACAGCAGCGCGTCTGTGCTTTCGTGGACCTTGTCCGCTATCTGCTCCAGCGGGTTCATGACGCCGGTCGATGTCTCGTTATGTGTCACCGCCACTGCCTCATATCCGGAAAGGCTCTTCCTGTCCAGTTTGAGCGGGTCTATCGCCTCTCCCCAGGGTGCAGTGATACTTGCAGCGAACTTGCCGTTTGCCCTCGAAATTTCCTCCCAGCGCTCCGCGAACGCACCGCAGGTGAGATGCATTATACTCTTCTGCACAGCGCTTCTCACACCAGCCTCCATCGCGCCGGTCGCGGATGAAACCAGAAAAAGAATGCAGTTGTCCGTGCCAAGCAGGCTCCTGAGTTTCTCAACAATGGAGGCGTGCAATTGTTTGTACTCCTTCCCCCTGTGTGTTATCATTGGCCTTGACATCGCTTCAAGCACTTCTCTGCGTACTTCCACCGGCCCGGCTGTGAAAAGAAGTTTATCCAGCAAAATCACCGTGGACGCGATAGCTGCCCTATAGTTATACCTTGCCATATTTGTCATATTTGGACGTCTACTTGCACAAAAATGTGTTATTTGCCGCAAAATCGCAGAGCATTTCGTCGGTGATTCGGCTGATTGTCATATCCTTTTCAT
>JAJYOM010000069.1 GCA_021796175.1 Thermoplasmata archaeon | reverse complement strand
CAGAGGAACTCCACGGCCAGGAGAGGTTCAACATATTGACGGCAATTTCCAGGAATTTCAGAGAAGGTGAGGCTTTTATCTACTCGTCTGATGACGGCGTGAAGTGGAAACTTATAGACAGGAGTGCCCTCGCAACCGCTCAACTGGAACCACTTCCGGCCGAGTTCAGCGCGGGACTCTACAATTTGGATGGAACAGGCCATCTTTCAGTTATAACAGAATCGGACAACATGCCGGGTGGAGTTGATGCCCGCGGCCTGCTCGGAGGATGCTTCATGGCAACCGTCGTCAAGCTGGACAGCGATTCATACCGTATGACGGGAGTAAGAGAAAAGGACAGGCTGATATGGAGTTCGACTGAGAAGAGGTTCTTATGGCTCCTTACAAGCATGTTCATGACATACGCCATGCAGAGGAACTCCACGGCCAGGAGGGCGGAAACAGTGTCGCAGGTGCTCGCCATGGTGCAGACTACCAGGATACTCACAAACCCTGGCAAGGATCCACACAGGGACTACGAGGAGGTGGCAAGTGCACTGGTGGAGATGATAGGCTACGAGAGTTCCTCGATCTGGGTGCCCGACAGGGAAGGCATACTTAGGCCTGCGGCATGGAAGTGGCCGGATGGTGACGAGGGCAGGAGGATGAAAGACGCATTGATCAGGCCCGGCACCGGAATAATAGGGAAAGCCGCGTCTGAAAAAAAGCCGGTGATTGTAGACGATGTCACAAAGGAGAGCGGTTACGTTAACCTGTTCGGGGAGAAGACAAGGAGTGAATATGCCTTTCCCATCATACTGGAAGGAAGGTGCTCTGCCGTTCTCGATGTGCAGTCTTCGAGGACCCGCGCTTTTGAGGCACTTGACCAGGAAGTAATAAGCACTGTCGGTAAACTCCTGACCCAGTCCATGACCATCCATCAGCTTTATGATGATCTGGAGGAGAGAAAAGCGATGGCCGAGACAAGGACCAACCTCATTGCGCACGATCTGAGAAACATACTGCAGGCGCTGTCGACAAATATAGAACTCCTGAAGATGAAATGCACGAAGTTTCCTGAAATATCACAGATGAGCGAAGTCAACATGGAATCGCTCCGCGAGGGAGTGAGAAATGCACACAAATTCCTGGAAGAGGTGCTGACGATAGTAAAACTTGAGGCAGGAAAGATAGGCACACTGGGCAATTACAGCATCATGCAAATGGTACAGAGCAGCGCCGCACTGATAAGAGAGTCCTTTCCAGGCAAGAGGTTCAACTTCTCCATCAACGAGGCAGGGGACGGCGGCTACACCATTAAAGGAACGGAGTTTGTCCGGGATGTTTTCATGAACCTTTTCTCCAATTCAGCCAAGTACACCGACGGCGTTGAGGTGAACATCGGCATATCGATATCGAAGGTGGGGAATGATGGCACCAGTCTCATACATGTCGAAGTATCGGACAACGGCAGGGGGATCGATCCTGCAAGGGCAAAGGACGTATTCAACAGGTTCAACAAAGGCGCAAGCGGTACGGGCCTTGGCCTCCCGCTGGTCAAGCAGATCATGGAGAGCATTGGCGGTAACATATGCATCAGGGAGAGTGTCCGGGGCGGTCACGGAGAAGGAACTACCTTCGTGCTCGATTTCCCTTCAGCCGGGTCGATGCCTGAAAAGCACGCAGGCATCATCGAGATGTAGCCGCCCTGGACGGGCGCGCGCCCGCATTACAGGTGCCTGTCAAACCATCCTTTGATAGAGGAAAGCCTCCTCACCCTGTGTTTCGGCTTGCCAGCCCTGGACAGATCATGGTTCTCGCCGGGAAACAGCTCCATTTCAACAACCTTGCCCTGCTGGCGTAGCGCAGTGTACATCTGGTATGCCTGCTCCACGGGACACCTGTAATCCTCTTCCGAGTGTATGATGAGGAGAGGCGTCTTGACATTCACCGCATATTTCAGCGGCGATTTCTCCCAGTAGCCCTCGGTGTTCTCCCATATGCTGCCGCCAATCTGGTCGCTGTTGAAAAAGGGCCCTATGTCCGAAGTGCCGTAGAATGAAGTCTGGTTGCAAATCGAGCGCTGTGTGACCGCAGCCCTGAACCTGTCTGTATGGCCCACTATCCAGTTTGTCATGAACCCGCCATAGGAGCCGCCTGTCACCCCAAGCCTCTTCCCGTCCCATCCGCTGTGTTCCTCAAGGCACACATCGACGAATTGCATGAGGTCCCTGTAATCGCCTTCACCGAAGTGCCCCTTCACCTGCATTGCAAACTCCTCTGAGTAGCCGTCGCTTCCCCTTGGGTTGCAGTACATCACGCTGTAGCCGTTGGATGCGAGGTAATGGAATTCAAATTCGAACGCATTGCCGTACGCTGTCTTCGGTCCTCCATGTATCTCCAGCACCGCAGGTGAGCCCTTCCTCGCTGAACCGCTGAGGACCCATCCGTCGATGGGGCGGCCGTCAAACGACTTGAACTCGATGTGTTTTGGCTCCTGCAGTCCCCGGGACCGCATGGCGCTGTTGAAGTTTGTCACTCTCCTGTTTTTTCCGCCGGAGTGAACAAAGAGCTCCACGGGTTCGGACGCTGTCTGTGCAACCAGTGCAAAACCTTCACCGAAAAAGTCAAATGACTCTATGCTGCCGATGCCTCCGAGCACCCGGCTGTTGTGAAGCGTCCGGACGTCGCACCTGTACAGATCGCAGTTCCCGCCGTCAGTGGATATGAAGTACACAGAAGCGCCGTCATCGGACCATCTGAGCGTCACATCAGTTGCAACGCGTGAATCTGAATTGAGGCCATTCCCTATGTTGAGATCCGGGCCCCCGCTCTCGGTGACTTTGCCGCCCGTCACTGGAACGAAACAAAGCCTTTCATGCGCAAACAGCCCCTTTTCCTTGCCTTTGTGAAGGAAGGCAACAGTTCCGCCGTCAGGAGAAACTGAAGGCAGATCGTTGTTTGCAGGCTGGCCAGTCAGGCTCTTCAGCTTCTTCCCGTCGAAAGTGCAGCTGTATATGTCACTTGTATTGACATCCCACTCATCCATCCTGAGTGACAGTACAAGCATGTCTCTGCCGGGGACGACGTCGAAGGAATTCACAGTGAAAGGACCGCTTGTGATCTGCTTTGGTTTTCCTCCAGGCCCTGCATGATAGACATGCGTTTCCCTGTCGTGTATGAAACCCTTTCCGTTGAAGTAGAATGGATACTTGGTGATGCGCTTGACATCATCCTTCCTGTCGCCTTTCTGCGCAGTTCCGAGGAAGAAAACGCTCCTGCCGTCACCTGCCCATGCGATGTCTCCAATTTCACCGTCAAATTCGCAGACAACTTCCGCCTCCCCGCCGTCTGCTGCAATTGCCATAATCTGGCTCTTCTTGTCCTTCCCCCGCTTTGACACAAAAGCCATCTTCCTGCCGTCTGCCGACCACCTTGGCCTGCTGTCCTTCGGGCCGTGGGTGAACCGCCTGTTCCTGCCGTCATATATCCAGATGGTTGAATTGTACTCATCGCCGTTCCTGTCCGGCTTTGAGACAACAAATGCAACCTTCCTGCCTGAAACCTGTGGATCGTTGACGAATCTCAGCTTGTAGAAATCATCAGCTTCGACTTTTCTCATGCGCCTGTGTATCGCGATCAGGTGCATAACCTTTGCCGGTTGGCAACACAAGCTATTTCCCGGCAATGATGCAGTAGTGGAATGGTCCGATCTCAGGCAGAGAGCGAACTGTGAAACCAGCATGCACGATCATGTTTTCGCTCTTTTCAAGAGAAAACCTGATTCCTTCGGGCGGGCCGAATTCAGCAGCTTCCGCCTTCCAGTCTATATCGACGAACATGCCGCCTTTCCTGAGTATCCTGAAGGATTCCCTGAGCATATGTTCCGGTTTTGTGAAATCGTGGAGCACATTTGCCATCAGTATGAAATCAGAGCTGCCGTCGCTGAGCGGTATGTGTTCGTCGAGCTCAATCATCAGCAGCTCTGCATTCGTCACACCGGAATCGTCGAGCCGCTGCCGGCAGAGTGAAAGCAGCTTCCGGCTCGCATCTATGCCTACAACAGTGCCTCTGTTGCCAGCCCGAAGTGCAGCAGGGAGTGTGAAAAAGCCCGGTCCGCAGCCAATGTCCACAAGAATGCCATCAAGCGGTGCTTTGATGGACTCAAGTATCGACTCAGGATTCTGCCACTTCCTTCTTTCATCCGATACAAGGAAAGAGCCTATGTGATCGAAGTCTGGAGAATCATGATTATGGGAGTGTCTGTGGTGGTGATCGCTGTTTTCGTGGTTGCCTGGCATTGATTTCTCACTCCGTTATGGTCAGATGCATATACCTATCCCTCAGCAGGATTGGGAGGCTCATCCAGCATATCCTTGGCCGATCTAAGCAGTTTCTTAATCTCCTCGACGCCTCTCTCGAGCTGAACATCGTGCCCTGCATTGTAATCCTGTGGTGTGATCTCGAGTTCCACAGTGGGATCGGTGCCATAGTTTTCGACACCCCAGCCGACGTCCTTGAACCAGAATGCAAACTGCGGCTGAGTGACAAAAGTGCCGTCAACGAGCCTGCTCCTCGGGTTGATGCCGATGACACCACCCCATGTTCTGGTCCCTATCAGAGGACCAAGCCTGTAAAGCTTGAAGCCGTGGCTGAATATGTCGCCGTCGGAGCCGGCATTCTCATTCGTCAGAGCAACGAGCGGACCCTTGACCGAATCCCTGGGATAGGGAACGGCCTTTCCGCGCCTTGGCCTTCCATAAGCTATTCTCTTCCTAGTCAGTTTCTCCAGCAGCAGCGAGGACACATGGCCGCCCGTGTTGTAACGCACATCCACGATCATGCCGTCCCTCTCTGATTCAACAGCATAGAGCCTGTGAAATTCTGCAAATCCGTTAGGTCCCATGTCCGGAATATGCACATACCCCACCTTTCCACCGGTGTGTTCATGGACGAAATTCCTGTTTGCTTCGACCCATGACCTGTAGCAGAGGAATTTGTCGTTTCTTAGTGTGCGGACAGTGAATTCATTCTTCTTCCTTCCATGCTGGACTGCGATTGTGACAGGCTCCCCGGCCAGGTTCTCCAGCACCTTTTCGGGAGTGCTGTCCTCATCGAGCCTGATGCCGTTGATGGAGAGCAGCACGTCCCCTTCGCTTACATTCACGCCCGGTCCAATCAGCGGAGATCGCTCCCCCTCGTTTGTGGTGTCGCCCCGCAGTATCTTTGTTATGACGTATCCTCCACGACCGAACCGGAACTCTGCACCAAGCGAGCCGACTGCATAGGGACTTCTGGAGTTGTAGTCTCCTCCCCTTTCGTAGGAGTGTGATGTACCCAGTTCTCCCTGTAACTCCTTGAGTATCTCGGACATTTCGTTGCGTGTACCGATTATGTCAAGAAGCGGCGCATAACGCTCATGGACGGAAGTCCAGTCGACACCGTGAAGGTCCTCCCTCCAGTAGTTCTCCCTCATCCTCCTCCAGGTCTCTCTCAGCATCTGTGACCATTCTTTCGGCGGCTCAACCCTGACACGCATCCGGTTCAGATTCACAAAACCGGTCTTTCTGCCCGGTTCTCTGGACCGTTCGCCGTTCTTGCCGTCTTCAATCTTCTCTCCTGACTTCACTATCCTGAAGTCAGTACCGAATCTGAGCAGCATAGTCTTTGAGTCTGCAGAGAGAACGAAATCGGTGACACCTGTCGCAAGCGTGTCCGCGGAAAAAGTGTCGAAATCATAGCATGTAAGTGTTCCGCGCCTTGAAGCGCCGGAGAACAGTGCGTATCTTTTTGCGCCCTCAACCGGGAAGGAGAGGAACAGTGCTTTTCCCATAACACCTGCAATCTTCACGTAATCACCCTCTTCCACCGGGAATGCCTCGACGCGATCAGCTATCCCGTCTGTATCAACGCCGAATTCCTGATTATCATCCTTCTTCTCCACAACCAGTGGACGCGGTGATGGCAGGAATGGAGCAGACACATCCTTTCTAAGTGTCACAATGAACGGCTTTGCAGTCTTCGGGAATCCGAGATCGAATACTATCTTGTCATAAACAGGATTCAATTCCCTGTAAGACAGGAAATAGAGGTATCTGCCGTCAGGATCGAATGCGGGTGAAAAATCCTGTGAATTGGGCGTCGTGACAGATGTCACTTTTCCGGTGGCAGCTTCGGCAAGCCTGATTGTCGTTGCGTGCTGGCTCTCCGGATATTCATATGCCAGGTACTTGCCATCTGGCGACCAGGCGAGACCTTCGATTATGCCGAACTCGCTCCTGTCCATCCTGCGGGATTTCCCTGTCGAAGCATCCACAATGTGGAGTTCAAACCTGTTGTTGCTAACTGCAATGCTTTCATCTGACGGTGAAGGTTCAAGGTACTCGATGATGCCGAAGTCCCTGTCAACAGTTAACCTGAGCTTCCCGTCAATACCGTATATCTCGATTTTCTCCTCGCCGCTCTCGTCGGAGACAAGGCCTACGGATTTGCCGTCGTGCATGAAGCTGCCGAATTTGTATCTCACACCATCCCGCACGCCCGGCTGAGTGACTGCGCCCTCCCAGTTGCCCATAACGAACGGCTTTCCCCTGACTATGAACGAGAGCCTTTCTCCTGCAGGAGACAGAGAGTAGTCTTCGGCGAATTCAGATGGTGAGACAAAACGAGGAGTTCGTCCCTGCCTGTTGCTTGGTATATCAATGTCCACTTTGCGTGAAACACCGCTGTTGGGGTCGTAGACAAAGATGTCCCCGCCGGACTGATAGACAATCCTGCTGCCGTCTGTTCTTGCATTCCTTACATAAAAGTCAGTGTTTGAAGTGTGCCTCTTTGTCCTTTTCCCGTGCAAATCAACTGAGTAGAGGTTCCCGGTTCCCTCATGATCGCAGACGAAGAAAACGCTGTTGCCGAAGAACATCGGGGATGTGACATTCCCGTCAAACTCAAGGAATTTCCTGAACTTTCCTTTCCCGCCGCTGTCAAACCAGACTTTTCCCCTACGGCCGCCCCTGTATCTCTTCCAGAACAGCAGTTCTTCCGTGTTTCTTCCCAGAAGCACACCGTTTTCGCCGTATTCTATGGTGGATGCAGGCCCGAGATTCAATCTTTTGCGCTTTTTCCCGTCAGTGGAAATGGCTATGAGTTCCCTCCATCTCAGGAAGGGTGTTCCTGCATCAGTGGCAACAACCACTTCCCCCCTGTCTGTCCAGCCCGCCAGGCCAGTCATTGAGCTGCCAAAGTACGTTAGCCGCCTGGCTTCGCCTCCTTCGGACGGAATCAGGTAAACTTCAATCGTTGAGCTCTCAGCATTCAGTGCACCGCAGAATGCAATCCATTTTCCGTCGTGAGAGAATCGCGGATTGCTGACTATGCCGAAGCCGGTGGTCAGTCTCTGGGGACTGTTGCCATTCAAATCCGTAGACCACAGATCGTCATCACTTACAAAGACCAGCCTGCCGCCGAAAACATCAGGATATGTGCAGTAACATTTCATGTTGATTGACAATTATACAGTGGTAATAAACGTTCGGTATTCCTACCTTAA
>JAJYOM010000068.1 GCA_021796175.1 Thermoplasmata archaeon | reverse complement strand
GAGCACCTGAAGCGCCTCGATGATTTTGCCTGTGAACAGAGGCGACAGACCGCTCGACGGCTCATCGAGCAGCAGCAGCTTGGGCCTTGCCATCATCACTCTGCCAATGCTCAGCATCTTCCTCTGCCCGCCGCTAAGACCGGAGGCCCGGCTGTTTTCGAACTTCTGGAGGTCAGGGAATATGTTGAAGACTTCCGATGCCCTTTTGCCAAAGCCCTCCCTGCTGCGCATGCAGCTCATCAGCAGGTTCTCCCTCACTGTCATCATCGGGTAAATGCTGCTCTCCGAGCTGTATGTGATGCCCAGCCTCGACTTGATGTGGACAGGCACTCCTGTCAGGTCCCTTCCTTCGAAGTATATGCTTCCGCTTCTGGCGGGAAGGAAGCCCATTATGCCCTTGAGGAGCGTTGTTTTTCCGGCGCCGTTTGAGCCCAGCAATAGCACAGTTTCGTTCATATGCACAGCGAGCGAACAGTCCCAGATTATCTGCATAGCACCGTAACCGGTGGACAGCGATTTGACATCAAGAACTTCTGACTGTCCCAAGGTACACCTCCCTCACTCTCCCGTCCCTGACGGCGTCAGCAAACCTGCCGCTGAAGATGACCTTGCCTGCATCAAACACAACTACATCTTCAGTGACCTTCTTTATGAAATTCATCACATGCTCGACAACGAGCATTGCATCGACGTTCTTTTTCACTTCCCTGAGCAGCCCGGCGACGACCTCCGTTTCGTTGCTATTCAGCCCGGCAGCGAGCTCGTCAATCAGCAGTATCCTTGGTTCAGTGGCAAGCGCCTTTGCAAGGTCGAGCATCTTCTTCTGGCTGGTATTGAGACTGCCTGCACGGTGTTCCGACAGTTCGGACAGACCGGTGAGCTTCAGTATATCCTCCGACTTCTGCTCAAGGTCTGTCCTCTTCTTCATCCTGCCAAACAGCAGTGCAATGTCCACATTCTCCCTGACCGTCAGGCCATAGAACGGATGAGGTATCTGGAACGTCCTGTTGATGCCGAGGTGCGATCTCCTGTGGGGCGACATCCTGTCAATCCTGCTCCCGTAGAACAGAAGGCTTCCGCCGTCAGCATAAAGGAGACCTGACACGACATTTATCAGGGTTGTCTTGCCCGAACCGTTCGGTCCTATCAGACCGAGTGTCTCGCCTGAGTACAGGGAGAGGTCCACGCCTCCGAGTGCCTCCAGGCTGCCGAAGCGCTTGACTATGCCCTTTACAGCGAGTGCAGCCTCCCCGGACAGCTAATCACTCCCCCCGGGCGGGAAAATTGTCTTTACAATTTTCCTGAACAGAGGCTCGATGCCGTTGGGTATGAAAAGGACAAGCAGGACCAGCAGTACACCAAATATGATGAGCAGCAGGTTCGCCGAATAAAGTGACAGCAACTGGTAAGCGAGAAAAAGAATCACTGTGCCAATCACCGGACCGTATACTGTGCCCCTCCCGCCGAACAGGACGAATATTATGACCAGGACTGAGAAGTCTGTCAGGCTGAATACGGCCTCCGGATAGAAGAAACCGAGATACCAGCCATAGAGGCCGCCGGCTATGCCTGAGACAAAGGAGCTGATGAGCCAGGCGTATGTCCTGTACCTCAGGCTGCTTACTCCTGAAAGTTCGACCGCGAACCTGTCCTCCCGAATTGCCCTGAGTGCTATGCCAAAAGTGGACTTCGATATTAACAGGACGACAAGTGCGGACACTGCTGCGAGTATTGCGGCTATCATGTAGTCAAGGTTCGGATTATAGACCTGTGTGAACGTGATGCCGTATGGTCCGCCAGTCAGGAAGGTCAGCTGTGTGTTGCTGAAAATCAGGTACACAGCCTCGAATGCAGCCATGCTGGATATTGCGAAATAGGCACCTGACAGCCTGAGCATTGGTGTGAAGAGAAGCGACAGGAGCGCCGCAAAGCACGCGCCTGCAATAATGGAGGCGCCCACCGGCCACGCATCATGTGTTATCAGTATTGCCGTGCCGTAGGCGCCAACGGCGAAGAAGACGCCGAATCCGAAAGGAAGGTAGCCGGTGAAACCGTAAACGATGTTTAGGGCGTCGGCAAGCATTATGTACACAGCCAGCTCCATGAAAATGGCCTGATTGGTTATCACCATCGGTCCGAGAATGAACAGAGCAGCGAGCGGCACTATCAGGAGTGCTGCATCCGTCGATATCTTCTTCGGATTGGACAGGAAGAATCTTCTAAAATTCACGTGCCTTCCTCCCGAGTAGACCCTGAGGCCTGGCAAGCACTACTGCAATAAGTATCACGAAGGGCACCAGTGCCGACCAGTTTGGCTCATATATGTCCGTGTAGCCGTACGCAAAAGCAAACACGATTGCGCCAACAACGGTTGCAAAGGGGTTTCCCAGTGCACCGATGATTATGATGGCAAACGATATCAGCGTGAAAGTGTCGCCTATGGAGGGTGTTGTGGGATAGCTTATGAATGAAGAGAATGCACCTGCCGATGCGGCAAGAGCTATGCTGATACCGAATGCAATGGCCGAAACACGGTTCACGCTGACACCGTTAGCCATTGCCTCCTCCCTGTTTATCATGAGCGCTCGTGTCTGCAGTCCGAGGCCCGTCCTGTACATGTAGAGGTAGACAAGGACTATGGCAGCAACGGATACCAGAGCGGTGACGACCCACGCCGTCGGTATTGTTGTGCCAAGCGTGCTGACATGCAGCGGTCTGAAAACGGAATAGCTCAGTGACTGGTAGTTTACGCCGAACATCTGGACGGCTATACCCTCAAGTGCGAAGGACACGCCGAAGAACAATATGAAAGAGCCCATTTCAGGATCATCCGATTTCTGCAGTCTTGGGACGATCGGGAAGTAGAGGAGGAGTCCGACGACAAAGAAGAAGGGGACAATCACGGCGAGCGAAAGCACAGGATTGAAGTTGTAGTGGAGAGCAAGTGCAATGGCAAGGTAAGAGCCCATGACAATGAATTCGCCATGTGCCAGGTTCACTATCCTCATGACGCCAAATACGACATTGAGACCCAGGGCGGCGATAGAAAAAAACGCCGCCAAAAGGGTTGACGTGATGAAGGCGTCAATGAAGAGAGACATCTGAGCGTACCTGCTTCTGACTACATCTCCCTAATCGCAGGCGTTGACATTCCCGGGTCGTAGAGCAGCACGGACTGGAAGAACAGTGCTGTCGTGGCGGATGAGTAAGCCGATAATGGCAGCGACGGCACAGCCGGTTGCGAATACACCAGCACGTTGCTCTGTGTCACTACACTCGGTGAAGGATAAATGGCAGTTCCAGTCGCCAGACTTGTCGGATAGATTATCACCGGAGTGAGCCCTGAGGAAGTCGGCTGGTACTGCAGAAGGTCCATGGGCATTCCATGCTGTGCTCCCGTGGTTGTGTTGATTAAGAACGGACCCTCGAGGGTGGTTGTGTTCCCGGAAAGCGTGTTGGCTGCCTGCCTCAGACTAGTCTGGTTGAGCGATCCGGCAGTTGTTATCATCTTGCCTATCAGCAGGCCAGCATTGTAGCCAGCTATGTTGTTGAAGTTGGGTGCTGAACCAAAGACACCTGTCCAGTCGCTGACGAAGGCAGATGTTGTCGGGCCGAGGTTGACATTTGAATACTGCACATCAGGAGGTGAAGCATAGGTGTAAGTGTAGTTCAATGAGCCTGCGGGTGTCTGTGCCTTCAGAACAGCGTATTCCAGGCCGGAATATATTGTGAAGACGAAGTTGAAGTGCATATTGTCTGCAGCGAGGGCACTGTAGAATGCGATGTCGTTAGTGTCATAACCGAAGTTCAGCACTGCATCAGGATGCGTCGCATTGATCGAGTCGAGCAATGTCGCGTACTGTGCCGTGCTTGTGTCTGCGGTCGACTGGTAATACACAGGGGTGATGCCTGCGGCCACCAGTGTGGAATCAAGCGTCTGTGCCTGAGCCTGGGTGAATGCGTTGTCGCTGTAGACTATGGCCACGTTCGGAATGTTGACCTTCTGTGATACAAGGTAATCTGCCAGAACTAAAGGCCACTGCGAGGAAACACGAATGGACAGGTCAACAAGGTACGGGTTGCTTGCATTGAAATAGCCCGGTGTGGAGGCTGTGGGGTCGAAGAGCAGGACGTGATGTTCCTTTGCCACCGCAATCGCCGGATCAGTCAGCACAGAACCGAAATCCGCAACCAGTATATCGACATGATTCTGAGTAATCAGATTCGTATATTCGGTCAGGGCGGTTGTTGTGCTGCTCTGGTCATCATATGTTATGAGCGTAAGAGGCAATTTCTTGCCCAGGCTGCTCACATAGATACCGCCATTCGCATTTGTCTGGTTTATCCAGTACTTCAGGCCACTCAGCTGGAATCCAGATGAAAGTGCGAAGCTTCCTGAACTTGCATACAAAGTGCCGATCGTTATCGATTGTTTCGACGATGTGCTGGGAGGCCTTGTCAGCACATATGCCGTAACACCCGCCGCAACGACGATGATTGCAATAATAACGGCAATCACAGCATTTCTCGACGAACTTTTGCCCCTTCCGGCTGACCCACTAGACGCTGGAGGTGAAGAACCAGTCCCCAATTTTACCACCCGTTAAGCGATAAACAGGAAACACAACATCGGATTTATACTTTGCAGAGCGCGGGAGCCTGCGTATCGAAAGTCGTAATTTACCCCCCCTCGGGTGGGTTGCCCGTGGCTATCAAATCTACAAAGCGGTTAAGGGAGGTTGGAAGCAGGGTGAATGACGAGAGGAAACTGCTCACCAGGCTTCTCGCTCGCAGGAAATTCCACGTCCTCATCGTGTAGCACAAGGACCGTCTCACACGATTTTGTGTTCTACATCAGTCCACTGTGGCTAGCTGGAGTCTATAATCCGCGTTCTCTTCCAAACAGATTCATAGCAAATATCTGAGGGTAAAATCTGTAACAATTTGGGAAGGCCACATTCTCTACTTCGCTCAAGGACTCCAGCTGTCCGTAGGCGGGATATATCTCATATTCCTCAAGACCGCATCCTTGATACCTGAGATTACAGGAGCTACAAAAGAGAGACTTCCATTCGCCCGTAAGTATCGTGAGGACCAGCGAATCAACTGATCCGCATAAGCGGTGAATCCAAGTTTACCTTCCAGGAGCAAAATGGTCGAATTCCTGGAAATATAATACATTCTGAAAAGTGGTTCATACGAGTTGATTTTGTCTTGCTTGCCTATGGACTTATTCATTGAGGCGCCCAAGTATACAAGTATGGAATATCCCAAGCGCCTTATCTCATGACAGAAGTCATAGTCAATCTGGTCGACGACGAATTCTTCTCTGAATTTCACATTTTGAAGCACATCGGCGTTCACTAGAGAGCCGTCAATCATAATTTTATCCACCTCCTTGAATTCCTCTCGTAGTTCATAGGGAGCTGGGTTATTTGAAAAGTGTACCATCCCGGTGGTCTTGACATCGATAGAATTCAGTTTCTTAACCATTTTGACCAGTTCTTTTTCTTCTACTGTAGTATCCTGGTCCAGCAACAAAATCCATTTTGATCTGTAATTTTCCAGCAGCCAGTTTATGCCGGTGTTGAGACTGTAGCCTACACCTCTGTTCTGACCGTTCTCCTTGACTGTGAGTTTGCCACTCTGAAGTAGCAAGAGCTGCTGCATGGTTTCGTTTCCGGGAGAAGATCCATCATCTACAACTACAGTGTGAACCATAAGTTCTTGCAACTTCACCAAGGACTCTATTAACTTATTGGAAGGATTGAAACAGGTGAAAACAGCTGATATACCCTTCGACTCGGTATTTTTACCAGATTCCCCCACCACAATCTGGTTGTTACCAAGGTGTCTACTGTTATCCGTTACATGGCCTCCCTAAACCGGCAAAGGTTAGACAATTTGTTGATTCCGAAACGTGCTTGGTGCAAAAATAGTTATGTGAGCAATTGGAGTTTAAAGCACCTCCAAATCACGTGATGAATTAAACCCTCTCATACAATCGCCAGCCAACAGTTTGAGAGGACATACCGGGCTCTCTGGACCGACGAGAGAATATCAATCTCTACCGATTATGAAGTATACCTATGGTTTGGTAGCAGCCACGACAATGTTATTCGGCTGAATGAGGTAACTATATGAGACAGCCATGCCGATTATTGTGACCAAAGTGCTGACGCTTTCCTTTGTATAAGTGTGATGGTGGGCGCTTCTTAGATTGTAGTTATTCAGAATTCTGCAGCTAAGTTCCTCCAATGTTTCATTCTTGTCGTCCAGGGAACGATCGTGTAATTCGATGATTTCACGAAAGTGAGTATTGTCTGATTCGTCAGTTTCGTGTTCAAAATCACTCAACATATGCTGAATGGATGTCAATGGTCTCCTATGGTCAAAAGTAAATCTCTTATCTGGGGCCACAATCAGCATTACTCCACCTGGTTTTAGAATGTCATACCATCGTTTCAACGCCTTGATGGGGTTGGCAATGTGCTCAAGAACATGAGAGCTTATCACGAAATCAGCACTATTTGAGGAAAACTCATCCAAGAGAACTCCGTCGGAGTAAGTGAATTCCCAGCTGGATTTGCCAGACATTTCCTCCAGTAATGAATCTTTCTTCTGAGACCAGAGATTATCCTTCCTGAAATCAACAAATGTTATAGATTTAGTGCGAGGATACACTGGAACTGGACCGTGAGAAGTGAAGATACGACTTGGACCACCCAATTCGATACCTTTCTTTCCCCCAAACATTGTTCCAAGTGTCAGCACACGTTCAGGATTGAACCTGCTGAGCCAATACAAGAGATTGGACTCGAGAATAGCACTGAACCCGCCATCTTGGCTCAATGCGTTCATATCTTGCTCCAACACTTTTCGAAGGACACTTAGATTCAAGGTAAGTATTCACCTTTACAGCACAGCGACTTGAGGAATCCTTGTTGTCAACTACCACCCGTTGAAACGGGTGGCTTACAATTCCAGTTTTCGTTAAGGGGCTGGTTCCCCATGTGACGCCTCCATACGGAGGGACGGATTACGATTGGCCTGTTGACATCGGGTTGCAAACCCTATCCGACTTTGACTATCTCGAGTGGAAGGGCCTGCCATGGGAGGGTGCTTCAAATGCATTTTCCGCCGTGCCGTTGCCGGCATCTTGCCTTCCGCGGCGATTATTGCCGGGCTATCTGCACTTCAACCGTTGTCTCCCTGTGGAAGTGCCTTACCCTGTGGGGGCGGCAGATACGGGCAGTAATCTTAAGCAACGGTAGGTACTTAACAGCTGCGGCACTCCTCCACTGTTGGAAAACGGTGGTATCCCCGCCGGGGTGGAATCATGAACCAGTCACTGACGAGTGACCTGAGCACAGGGTAGGTGATGTTGACATTTCTCTTCGAATGTGCCGGTCTCCTGCAGGATGATGGGAGCGTCTAGGGTGTTCGACTGAGCTTCTCAAGTTCCTTCTTGAGTTCCCTGTTCTCTCCCTTCAGTCCCTTCTCTCTCTTCTTGAGCTCTCTGTTCTCCTTCTCGAGAGGTCTGACAGAACGATTCGTCAACCGCCATCGTTCACAGATATAATACGCACCTGGTTATATATTTTTTACACTATATAAAAATCTCTCGTGAATACAGATAATTCACACTTATTCG
>JAJYOM010000067.1 GCA_021796175.1 Thermoplasmata archaeon | reverse complement strand
GGCGTACGGCAGACCTGCCTCCGCCACACCCTTGGTGCAGCCGCCATACCAGTTCACCCCCGCTCCTCCGATACAGCATCCCGCTGCACGCACCTGGACGCCAAATGACAGAGAGGCACTGTCCAAGATGAAATTGTATGGGCTGATTGGCATGGTCAGCCTGATATTCGGCTTCGCCATAGAGTTTGGCTTCCAGGGAACCAGCATGCTTTCGCAGGTAGCAATAACAGGTGCGGGTTCCACGGGCGTAACTCTTTCGGTATTCATACTCGTAATGGGGCTTCTCGCTGCGAGTTTTGTAATTCAGCTGGTAGCGCTTTTCTTCGGCAGATCAGCTTTCAGGTCTCTTGCCTCGATTGACAGCAATTTCCATTCTCCGCTCTCGCTTTCATTTGCACTCTACATCGGATTTGCACTTTTCATGGCGGGCCTTGGCCTGGTACTTGGCAGCCTGATTGGACCCCTCCCGAAAGGCACCGTCCTCTCAGGAAACCTTGTTGCTCTGGCACTGGGAGGACTGCTGTTGTTTGGCGGAGCTATCGCGCTGCTGATAGGGCTGGTTGGCCTCCTGCTCGGAATATGGAGATTTGGTTCAAGATATGATGAGGGCCTTTTCAAGGCTGCTGCCATACTCTACATCATACCTGTTGTGGACATAGTTGCCCCAATCCTCATTTACCTGGCTGCCAACTCCGTGGAGAAGAAACTGGCAGGCTACCTGCCACCGCCCCGTCCGCCCGGCACTTGAGCCGGCGGATCGCATAGTTTAAGTGAATTGAGCACTTGGTTCCACTGTGGACTACTACGGCGAGCTGATTGAGGAGATAACAACCGGCAGGATCCAGGATGCGGGTCAATTCGAGAGAAGAAAGATTCAGCTCTGCAGGAAATACAGCCTAGAGACAATACCAGCCAACTCTGACATACTGGCCAGGACACCAGGCGCGCTTGTGGCCAAGGTGCTGCCCATTGTCAGGCTGAAGCCGTCCAGGACAATCAGCGGCATAGCGGCGCTTGCAGTCATGACTTCGCCTTACAACTGCCCGCATGGAACATGCGTCTACTGCCCGGGTGGCGTCATGAATAACTCGGCGCAGGCTTACACCGGAAAAGAGCCGGCTGCCAGGAGGGCGGCCATGAACGATTTTGACCCGTACAGGCAGGCAGCGTCAAGGATAGAGCAGTTCAACGCGATAGGCCACTCGACGAACAAGATTGATCTGATAATCATGGGCGGCACGTTCACATCGAGAACAAGCGAATACCAGGAATGGTTCATAAGGAGGACATTCGACGCGATGAACGGCCGCGATTCTGCTACGATTGAAGAGGCACATGCGCTGAATGAGAGAGCCGAGAACAGGTGCATAGGCATGACCATTGAGACGAGGCCGGACCAGCTGGAGAGCGGACAGGTCCAGTCAATACTCAATCTGGGTGCAACAAGGGTGGAAATTGGCGTCCAGGCGGTTTTCGACGATGTGCTCAGGAGGGCAAACAGGGCACATGATGTCCGGTGTGTGATTGAAGCGACCAGGCGGGTTAAGGACAACGGGCTGAAAGTAGGATACCATATGATGCCTGGTCTGCCGGGAATGACAGATGCCATGGAGAGGGAGAATTTCAACCGGCTTTTCGAGGATGAACGTTTCAGGCCGGACATGCTGAAGATATATCCGACGCTGATAATCGCCGGGACACCGCTTTACGAGATGCACAGGAAGGGCCTGTACGATGAGTTCACAGTGGAAAAGGCAGTGGAACTTCTGGCCGAGGTGAAGAGGAGCATACCGAGGTACGTCAGGATACAGCGGATTCAGAGAGACATACCTGCGCCGCTCATTGATGCAGGTGTGAAAAAAAGCAACCTGCGGGAACTTGTCAGGGAAGAAATGGACAGGAGGGGCTGGCGCTGCAACTGCATCAGATGCAGGGAGGTCGGCCACAGGGGCATCAGTGAAGACAGCATAAGTGCCTCGGATGTCACGCTAAACGAGCTTGATTACAGGGCTTCCGGCGGGTTGGAGAAATTCCTTTCCTTCGATATCGGCGATTCGATTGTAGGATACTTAAGGCTCAGGCTTGGACAGGGTGACCACGCCTATATCCGTGAACTCAAGGTATTCGGAAGGGTCGTGCCTGTGGGCGGGGAATCTGGCGCTGACTGGCAGCACAGGGGGTACGGATCCAGTCTCGTAGCAAGGGCGGAGGAGATTGCATCTGAAATGGGTTATCCCGGCATAAGGGTGACAAGCGGTGTCGGCGCGAGGGAATACTACAGGAGATTCGGCTATGAAAGGGAGCTCAGCTACATGGGCAAGAAGCTGCGGTGAGCGCTGGCCCTGAATACGCGCTGTGAAAATGAGCTCGAATGTTTATTAAACGGCACCAGTTTATTGAAAGTCGAAATATGCCTGTACAGGCATAGCCGGGCAGGTGAAGTTTGGCGCAGAAACCATATGCAGTCAGTTCCAGTCCGTACTATCCAGCGGGTCTCATCCGGGAGGATTGAAATGGAGTGCATACTCTGCGGCAGGACAATACCCGGAAGCGCGGCGTTTTGTGACGCCTGCGCGGCCGCCAACCTCAATGACGACTGGTACGTTGACAGCAATTCCCATGAAAGCACCAGGCGGCTGATGATGATGACTGATGCCGTCGCTGTCCTTGACGGCAACAGCTACACTGTCACGCTGGATGGAGACAGCTGCCGGGAGAGGTTCGATTCGCTGCCGGATGGAGCTGCGGGTTATACTGCAGCATGCGATCTGTTCAATGGGCTGATGGTGGAGCTGGGCCAGGAGCCGGAGAGAATGGATTTCACTCCTCCTCCCTTTACATTCCTGAAGGAAGCGATCAGGAAACTGGACAGATATGAGATTGAGGTGGACGGAGGCGGTGAGGATGAGACATACGACAGGATGGCCTCCCTCTATGAATCTGCATCAGCTCACCTTTCAATGCCCTTCGTTTCATCCGATTTTGCCGAATACAAGAAGAGCACTCTGGTCGAGAGAGCGGCATACTGGAAGGGAAAGTCAAGGAACAGAGTTCAGGCTGGCGGCGAAACTGAAGCAGCGCCGGCGGCAGTGGCATCGGACGCTGTCATCCAGGAGCACGCAACGCCCCTGGCGGAGCCTCAGACCGATGACCCTTCTGCATCCATTGGCTGGCCCAGGACTGCAGAGGAGACAGTTGAAGCCGGAGCCAGCGGGCAAGTATCCATGAACCGCACCGGGGAGGCACAGGCAGCCGAAGCAGCGGTGACTGAAAAGGAGCCGCGTGCGGTGAACAATGGCAGAAAGAGGGCATACCTGCATTACCTTTCTTACAGTTTTGACAGGGCACTTGCGGAGATCATCGAGCTGATACAGGCCGGTGTGGGGACAGAGCATGACTATGCGCTCGCGTCCATACTGTCGCTGCGTACGGGCAAGTATGCAGTGCTCGATGCACTGAAGAAGAGCGCATCCAGCCAGTCGATCGGCTTTGAAGACAACCTTCTCAGGGCGGTGGGCGCCTGGAAAGACGGCAGCTGGGGAAGGGCCCTTCAGCTTACCGGGAAGGAGATGAATTCCGGAAGTTACTCGGCAGGACTGCTCCTGAAGAAGAGCATCTGCGAGCAGTACGGCCTTCGTGAAAAATTCGAGGAGATAAAGAGGGAGAGTGCCCTGGTCACAGACCTGCAGAAAGGCATAGACATACTGTCCAGCGCCTACCTTGCCATCGGAACATGGGGCGCGGCGCTGCAGACAATGAGCTACTCCAAGAGCCTGGAATGGTCTGCCGATACATGGACCAACATGGGTATGGCGCTGGAGGAGAAGGGAGAATTCAAGGAGGCGGCGGAAGCCTACGACAAGGCTCTTGAAATGAACGCACTGCTGCTGCCGGCGATAGTCAGGCGGGGACTCCTCCAGTGCAAGCTGGGAAAGCATTCGTCGGCGCTGGAAACACTGAAAAGGGCGGAACAGCTCGAGCCGTCTGTTTTCAGGCTGCAGGCAGCTGAACTCGTAGAGTTGGGGAGGAAGGCAGAGGCAGTTGATCTGCTGGCGAAGCTGCTTGATGAGGATCCTGACGACGGTGAGGCCGCAACACTCGGGCTGAGACTCAGCATGGAGCTGGAACTGTCAGACAGGGAAAAGTTCTTCCGTGCATTTGCAGGCAGGAGGGATAGCGGCAATGGCCTCCAAAAGTGAGGCAGCACAGACAATGGATGCTGAAGCGGCCACATGCCTGATGGACAGCACTCTTGATGAGTACGTTTCAGTGTGCGCTTCAGTTGCGAGTTCAATTGGCTTCAGGCTCGAAGAGCATGAGATATACAGGAGAGCAGCCATCTTCAGGGGAAAGTTCGGGGGCAGGGACTGCGTAGTCGTTTCACCCATCCCGTCACTCGGAATACAGACTGGGCTGGCCAATGTCATGAGGTCTGCGGCGAAAGGCGGAAAGCAGCTGATTCTGCTTTCACCGTTCGAGGAGAGTGCAGCGCTCCTGCGCAACAAGAGGATAGTCGCTTCGAAGACCGGTGAGAAGTTCCTTGCGGCAGCCGCCCGCACTCCTGCGTTCAGGCAGCTGAAATATCGGCTTGAAAAAGGAGAGAACTGGACAAGGAGTCCGGGAGACAGAAAGTACAGGGATCTCATCGTCTACGCCCGGGAGCGGTACGATGCGGGCGACTACAATGCTGCGCTGGAGACCATCTCATCCATACTTGCAGTTGAGCCCATGTCAGATGAGGCTTTCAGGCTGCAGGGCAATATACAGTTCAAGAAGGGTGCCTATGAGAAGGCGCTCCTTTCATTTGATTCAGCACTCAACCTCAATCCGAGGAGTGTGGATAACTGGTTCGGCAGGGCGACGGCTCTCTTCACACTGGGCAGATTTGAGGAGGAGCTGAAATGCTACGAGACAATTCTGCGCGTCAAGCCTAATCACAGGGGCGCGCTGAAGAACAAGGGAGCGACGCTTCAGCATATCGGCAGACTGAAGGAGGCAACAGCAGTCTACGAAAAACTTCTGCGCCTGAAGAAGAATGATACCGGTGTTCTGAAAAACCTGGCGATCGCAAAGTATGCGCTTGGTGACGCCGACGGCGCACTTGTCGCGATTGACGCGATACTGACATTAGACGGCGACGAGCCGAGAGCGCTGAGAATGAAAGGGCTCATACTTGCAGAGATGGGAAAAACCGAAGCGATCGGCTACCTGCAGAGATATGCTTCGATGGAGAAGGACGAGGAAGTGCTCGAGGTGATAGATGCGCTCAGGCACAGACTGGCGGTCGAGTCGGTGCACAGGCAGCTTGAGGATTACAACGAGCCCGATGCCGTCACTACACAACAGACTGCGGAAGACGGGAGCACAATTCCTGAAATTGAGCAAGCTGCAGATGCCGCTCAGGCCGCAGCCGAAGAGACTGCACAGGTCGGTTCTGAAACCATTGTTGAGAGAATGGAACGAAACGGGCTCCTTTCCACCGAAGCGGGACTGCTCGATGCGCTTTCCGTGCTGAAGCATGTCGCATCGGATGATGCGAGAGATGCTGTTTCCGAAATACTGAAGAAACTAAACACGCTCGCGCGGCAGGGTACTGTCTCCCAGAAGGCAATTTCAGCTTTGGAGGAGTGGGCATTCGAAGACAGGAGATTTGCAGATGCGGAAAAGCTGGCGAGGAAGCTTTGCACAGTTTCAAATTCAAGAGATGGAAGGATAAGGCTGGCATCCGCACTGGCGATGCGGGAAAGACCGGCCGAGGCACTGGAGGCTCTGGAAGGGATAGAATCGAAGTATGCTGACGCCGCCAGGAGTTCCCTTCTCCTCACCATGTGGAGACCGTCCGGTGCGATGAAGCTGATCAGGGACTACCCGCAGAATGACAGCCTGTTTACCAACAACAGGGGTGTGGCAGTCCTGGAGAAGAAGGGACCGGCCAGTGCATTCGACTACTATTCGGAGCGAAACTGGAAGAATACAGCCATTTTCAACAACGAGGGTGTCTGCCTCCTGCTGGACGGCGATACCGCGGGCGGCCTGGAATTGCTTGACAAATGCTCATCCACGGCCAGATGGCAATACTCCTTCAACCTTGGTGCCGCGCTCATGGAGGCAGGCAGGACAGCGGAGGCCGAGCGGCCGCTCAGGTCCTCGATTGAAATGCATCCCACCGGTCTCTCGCACAACAGCCTTGGCATTGTACTGGCTGAGCAGAAAGACTATAACGGGGCCAAAAGAGAGTTCGAGGCGGCGCTTTCAGGATACAACAAGTGTGAAATGGCAAGGCGCAACCTCAGGAAACTGGAACGTGTTGTTGCAAGGACGGAGTAGGGCCTGCATCATCTTTTTATTCTAACAAAATCTCATTGTATCATGAAATTCAAACCAACCGCGAGAGCAGCCGGCATGGAATATGCCATTCGGGATCTTGTGCTGCCTGCAAGGGAGATAGAGAGGAGCGGTACCAGGGTCATCAGGCTCAACATAGGTGATCCGGTTGCATTTGATTTTGACACACCCGAGCACATCAAGAGAGCTATGTTTGATGCAGTCCTTGAGGGCAACAACAGCTACGGTGATTCTGAGGGATACCTTGAGCTGCGGCAGGCAATCGCGGAAAGGGAGAAGGCGAAGAATTCCAACTCTGTCGGGACAGAGAGCATTGTTGTAACAACAGGAATAACGGAGGGAATACAGCTCCTTCTCGGCGCAATGGTGGACAACGGGGATGAACTGCTCGTCCCGGGCCCCACGTATCCGCCGTATTCGTCTGTGACGAGATACTACGGAGGCAAACCGGTGCCGTACAGGACAATCGAGGAAAAAGGGTGGAGGCCGGATCTGGATGACATCAGGTCAAGGATCAGCGAAAGGACGAAGGCAATACTCATCGTAAGCCCCAACAACCCCACGGGCGCTGTCTACAGGGAGAACGACCTGCGGGAGATATGCAACATAGCGGGAGAGCACGGTTTGCCTGTTATTTCCGATGAAATCTATGACATGCTGACATACGGAACCGAGCATGTTTCACCATCGCGTGTGTCCAAGGATGTGCCAATGGTGATACTGAACGGCTTCTCGAAGAGCTATCTTGTCACCGGGTGGAGGATAGGATATGTCGTATTCAGGGACAGCGGAGGATACCTTTCAGATCTGCAGGATGCATTCCTGAAGGAGGCCAGGGCGAGACTGTGCGCCAGCAATCCGGCACAGAGGGCGATGGTTGCAGCGCTCAGGGGTCCCCAGACTCACCTGACAAGAATGGTAAAGGCGCTGAAGGAGAGAAGGGATTATACGGTCAGGCGGCTGAACGAGATGGATGGCATATCCGTCACTGCTCCGGAGGGTGCCTTCTACGTCTTCCCCAGGATAGATGCGCCTGGATGGAAGAGTGACAGGGATTTCGTCCTTCATGTCCTGAAGCACGGGCATGTGCTCTTTGTGAACGGCTCCGGCTTTGACAGCCAGTATGGCGCGATGCATTTTCGTTCGGTGTTCCTGGCACCGGTGGACGTCATGGCGGAGGCAATGGACGGACTCGAGAAGGCACTCAGAACAGCCCGATGAACCGGGAAAACTGTTTTCCAACCGATCTGTCAACTGCGGCAGTCCTTCCGGCTGACTGCTTCAAATGTGGGTATTGCATTCCGATTATCAGGCGCGGCAGTTAAAAGTGGGATAGCGTCAGATTCAGTCAGCATACCTTCAATACTCCATAATTATCTTCCGGATTTGCAATTTTCAGTGCGGATGCACATATGAGGAAAGGAGGGTTTTGCTTGTTGCGGCGTAACCGGCTGGAACAGAATTCACCTTCCCCGCCTCCTCAAAATGAGGGGAAGAAGCAATAGGGCCATGTGAAGCAG
>JAJYOM010000005.1 GCA_021796175.1 Thermoplasmata archaeon | reverse complement strand
GCATTTTCGGCAGCGGACCGTCCCTGTCCGGAGCACTTGAAAAGACACTTGATCTCCGCCGGAGACTGAGGGCCACCGGTGTCTCAACTCACACATTGCGTTACAATCTTGAACTGATACGGGCGTGGGACCTCAGGGCGATGACTGATCTTGCGATTGCTGTTGCAAAGGGAGCGCTGATGAGGAAGGAGAGCAGGGGTGCCCACTTCAGGAGGGATTTCAGAGAGAGGAATGACACAGAATGGATGAAACACACGATTGCAACCTTCACTGGAGACGGGCCGGTGATAGACTATGAGCCGGTGAGAGTTACACATTTTCAACCCACAAAGAGGGTGTACTGATGATTGAGAAAAGGAGCGTACATTTCAGTATATTCAGGTTTGATCCCGAGAAGGATGGGAAATACCATTATGATGAATTCGATGTCGACACACTCCCTGGCGAGGTTGTTCTCAGCGCCCTGCTGGATATTCAGAGAACCACGGATCCGAGCCTCTCGTTCCGCCACTCTTGCAGGATGGCCGTGTGCGGCTCATGCGGAATGGTCATAAACGGTCAGCAGAGACTTGCCTGCAAGACGCAGATTTCCTCTCTCAGTGGAAGTGAAGTGGTTGTAGAGCCGCTCTCATCGATGCCTGTTGTCAAGGATCTTGTAGTAGATATGGACAAATTCTTCGACAATATGAGAAAAGTCAAACCATACCTGATAAGATACTCGCAGGATCCGGCTAAAGAACTTTTACAGTCGTCTGAAAACAGGCGCAGGATTGACAATCTTGTGGACTGCATATCCTGTGGAGTGTGCACAACCGCCTGCCCGGTCTTCTGGACAAATCACTCATATCTGGGACCTGCCGCGCTTGTAAAAGCGTTCCGATTTCTGTCCGATTCAAGAGATGAGGGTTATGATGAGCATATCGAACATGTTGTCCTCGATAACGGTGCCCTGACATGCAAAGATGCGTATCAGTGCACTGTCACATGCCCGAAGGGAATCAATCCGCAGGAGGCGATTGAGGGACTGAGAGCTATGATGATTCAGAAGAGAGTATGGGAAAGAATACATCAAGAGCACGCCGTCCAGATATCCGTGACTACAGACTGATGAAATCCACCACGATAGTCAACTGCTGCGGAAAGCACTGATTTGGAACGAGTACACTGCTTTCAGTATGCTAAAAGTTATATTTGTGTGGGGTATCTTCTTCTGCATACACAGCGGGGTTCCATGGCGAGTCAGGAATGTCTTAGGGCACGTGCGCTTGGAACAACATAGGGTGATGTGAAGTGTCTTTTTGTTCGAATTGCGGAGCTGAAGTGTCCCCTCAGGCAAAATTCTGCCCTTCATGCGGGAGCGCTGTCGGGGCTCAGGCACAGGGATACCAGACCACAGCTTCTCAGCAGGCCAGCAAGCCGAGTCAATATGATTACCTCACCGATCCGTATCTCAAGAACTACACTCCCCTGCAACCGGACGGTAATTTGCCATTCAGGTTGCAGGATGGTGAAGTGATCCTCAAAGCTTTCAAGCCGAGCAAGAAGATAATCGTGAAATTTGCCACTGGGAGTCTGGTTGCAATATTGTTCTTTATGATTTTCCTTGTGCCTTTCCTGTTCAGTCTTGTTTCAACCTCAGGCGGAGTTGTGAAAAACGGGGTACTGCTTGCAGTGGCACTCGTTGTCGGACTGCTTGTTCTCATCTTCCTCGTCGGCATAATATTTGGTTACCTTGGCTATTCCAAGTACAGGTACTGGATAACCAATCACAGGACAATTGGAAAGAGAGGAGTAGTTGGCTACAGCCTCGACTCAATGCCGCTGGAAAATGTGGCGGATGTAATAATGATGAGGGGTGTCATGGACAGGGTTCTTGGAATAGCCAGCCTCTACGTACAGCCGATTGGAGGCTCAGGCATGATGATACCGATGAGAGGCATGGGCCTTAACAGATATTCAGGCAACAACAGTTTCATGGGACTCAACCCGGATGAGGTTCCGGAACTCCAGCAGCTTATATTCCACCTGAGGGATATCAGGAAAAGAGAGACAGGAAGAATCCTGTAGGATATTGCCCAAACTATTGAGAGCGAACAGGTCGGATTGACAGCCAGCTTATGCAGTGGAATGCATCCCCGATAACCGGTATTCAGTACAGTGCATTTAACTCGACGGACACGTCAGTATTTCCTCTGCCTGAATATGCGCTTTCCCATCAGAGATTCCAGCAGCTCGACCGCTATTTCCGCTGTATGATTGCCCGTATCAAGTATAGGATTCACCTCGACGAGCTCCGCTGACGATACCTTGCCTGCATCGTGCAGATCCTCCATGACAAGATGTGCTTCCCTGTAAGTCAATCCGCCAGGAACTGGCGTGCCGGTCCCTGGAGCCTCTCTCGGATCCAGGACATCGATGTCGAAACTGACGTGAATATCGTTGACGCCCTTGCCTGCAATCTGGACGGCTTCGTCAATTACATGTCCAATACCAAGTTCGTCGACCTCTTTCATTGTGTAGACTGTGATACGCGAGGCTGCGAGCTGCTCCTGTTCCTTCTCATCAATGCTCCGGCATCCAATGATGACAGTGTTTTCCTCCAGGGCCTTGGGATACACTTTCCTGAAGTGTGACAGCTTCTCAGTTCCATATCCGAGTATGGCGCTCAGAGCCATCCCGTGTACGTTGCCGGATGGTGTCGTGTCCTCAGTATTGAAATCTGCATGAGCGTCTATCCAGATGATGCCCCTTCGCGTTCCGTAGGGGGCGAGACCGGCAAGTGTTCCGATGGATACTGTCTGGTCACCTCCTATGACAAGAGGGAACATCTGCCGCGAGACGCAATCGGAAACCCTGTCAGCAATGAAACCGCATATCTTCAGGACCTCATCCAGGTAGCGAAGATTCTCATCGCCCAGCTTTGCAGTGGATCTGTCTGGTCCCTGAATGTTGCCGAAATCGGTAACCGTGTGTCCCAGCGCAGAAAGACGCTCGATCAGGCTTGCTATTCTCATCGCGGTCGGGCCCATGTCCACTCCCCTTCTCTTTTGCCCAAGATCCATTGGCACTCCGATGACGCCAATATTCAAGATTTCACCATCGCTGGTACCGGCAACTGCTTATCTCAGTTTCTATACCTTTAGATTGCCACCTTCAACCAGCATCTTTCCTGCGACAGATAAAGTGGGTTCCTTCACAATGCCATACGCTGCCTGCCCGAGCCAAAGGCTTACTGTTCCGGAGACATCCACGTCTCTGCCATAGCCTGGTTTCAATCTTGAATTCAGGCCGACGGCGAGATACGACAGGGAGTTGTTTTTGCCGCGAATGTACATGTCGAAGTTCTGACGCTCCTGATCGTCCCAGCTGTCGGCAGTATACGACACAATCTTTCCGCCCGAGAATTCCAGCTCTGCTCCGGGATATCTGCGGCCGCCAACGGTCACAGAGGAGAAACTTATTCTGCCGTCCGTAGCGCCGATTATCTGCCTGTAGTACTCACCGCCCGGCAAAGCTGACATGTTGGACTTTCTCTTCACATCGCTGTCATCAGTCCTGGCATCCTCGATTTCTTCTTCTTTTCCAGCCTTGAATGTGACGCCCATATCACCACTGTCAACTGCTATCCTGCCTCCGGTCCTGATATGTTTCGAGATTCCCTTCGCCCTCTTCAGGAGAACCGCGGGTTCCTCAAGCGAAGCATTGAGGAGATGGTCCACGACCTCTTCCCTGCTCTTGCCAAGAAGGGCTGCTGCCCTTTCGGAGTTGAAGTAACCTGCGGTAACTCTCACTCCTCTCAGCTTCGATTCTGCGGCGGTCCTGTACCACTCCATATTGTATGAGGTTGCCGCTCTGAGTTTCTCCAAATCAAGTGAGGTTGATGAAAAAGAAAGTTCCGGACCAGGTATGAAAACATAGCCGTCAGTATTCCTCAAGAGTGATAATTCGTGTTTCCCCAGGTTGACCTTTTTGTTCTTCGGCATCTTTTTTGAAAATTCAACGAAAGTCTCGCTGTTGTTGAAGATTGTCAGGACTGAGTGCCCCCGGAGTCTCCCCTCCAGTTCGATCGCACCTGCTATATCGGCATTGCAGTCCCATGTTTCTATCAGAACCGACGAATTCTTCTTCAGCTGAAGAGATCTTGAGAATATGTGCTTTGCAACTTTTTCCTTCAGGTCATTCAATTCAATAGCCTCCTTTTTCAGCTGAGGAAAGGGGGAATACATTATTGACCTTTCCGCAGCCACTCGAATGACAACAGGATAGAGGGAAATACTCAGGACCCATCAATCATCTGCGAATGGCAGCAGGATGTCTTCAGAATCACGAGTCATGTCCTGGCACTGAAATCACGGTTTACAATTACTATACCCGCAGAGACCATCAAAGTGCCAACTATCTGGTAGATGCCAGGCACAGTAAGAGTCAGCAATGACTCGAAAAGAGTTGTCAGGGTAGGAACCATAAACAGGTAGGATGAGAAGACAGATGCCTGCATCCGTGTGAGTGCCCGGAAATAAATGACATAGGCAAGGCCGGAGCCGAGCACAACGATATATATAAGATCGAGCAGAAAAGGAGGGGCCGCAAGATTCAGATACGGCGTTTCGAGAGCTAGGAAGGGAATGATGAAAAGTGCGCCGACCATGTTTTGCACTCCCGGAACAACGTAATGGCCCAGCGAGTGCTTCCATCTCTTGTATATAAGAACGGATATTACCCACGAAATGGAGGCCAGCAGTTCAAGTGCATCCCCTATGGCCAGCCCCGATTTCTCAAGATCAGGAAGAAAGATTGTTCCAACGCCTATGAACGCAAAAATAACGCCTGCGACCTTGAAGGGCGTAAGCCTCTCTCCGACAAGCGGTGACAGGGCCACCACAAATACAGGCTGGGTATACACAAGAGTAGCGGCGACCGAGGAACTGACTGTCTTAAGACCCTCGTTTAGCGGGACATAGAACAGAGTTACCTGGAACAGACCGATCAGGGAGAGCATGGCCCAGTCGCGTGCTTTCAACATCCTTAACTCTGACCTCGCAAGTGCAATCAGCAGTATACCTGCGCCAACTGACCGGAGAAGAGCGAAAAGAACTGGGCTGGAATAAGCAACACTGTCCTTGATGACAAAGTAGTTTCCAGCCCAGACTGAGCACATGACGAATATCAGCAGAAAGTCGCGTGCCTTCCGGAAATCAGACACAGACCGCGCCTATGTGAACTGGCATATTATACCATTGGGTACCAATTCCTGCCTGTGTCCCGGGACCTCGATTCTCAATCGCTCGTCGCGACGGCGGGCTGGGGGTGAACGGCTCTGGCTATGACTGTACCAACAGCGACCACCAGCAGGTTGAAGAACAGGCCAACTGCACCGGTGTAGAAGAAACTGAGCGGTGTATTGAACTTGAAGAACACTGTTGTTATGCTTGTGCCTTTGGTCACGATGAAGTTCGCGTCAACGAGCAGATACAGCGCGGACAGCTGTCCCACTAACCACCCGAGACCAACTGCCCACTTGCTGAGCTTGTTTGTGTACAGGGCAAGAAACACCGATGGGAGTGTCTGAAGTATTATTATGCCTCCGACAAGTTGCAGCTGCAGTGAGTAAAGGGGACGGATTGCAAAGATGAACAAGAGCGCAATGAACTTGAACATTACCGAGAAGTACTTGGCCATTCTGGCTTCTGTCTTCGGGTTCAAATTCTTCACGAATGGTTTAATCACATTTCTGGTGAGAAGGTTGGCCTGTGAAATTGCCATTATGGAGGCTGGAACCAGGCCTCCGATGAATATTCCCAGGAAGGCAAATCCAACGAACCAGGGAGGGAAATAGGCGTAAATCAGTGATGGGACAGTGGTAAGAGCGCCATATTTGTGAATTAGAGGGAGGGCGTTTGCCGCACCGTATGCCAGAACTCCGAAAAGTGCAAGCAGCGCGAGTCCCACTCCATATAGCGGTAGCAGGGCTGTGCTAATTCTCAGCTTCTTTGTGTTGCTGGTGCTGAATACTCCGTTAATTGCATGCGGGTACAGATAGAGTGCGAGTGCACTCATAATGGACAGGCTTATGAATCCGTTGAGAAAGAGCGGGGCAAGCGAGTCCGATCCTGTCGGGAGCTTTGGCATGGAAGCAAACGCATGGCCAAAGCCGCCAATTGCCATGGGCACAACCACAATCACTGCAATCACTGTAACGAATATTATGATGTCTTTCATGACTGCCGTTATCACGGCACCCCTCAAACCACTCGTAAATGTGAATGCTGCCAGTATTATGAAGGCAATTATCAGGGAGACCTCTGTGATTGAAGCCGCATTGCTTGCAACGAGTTGACCTATCATCACGTTAAGAACGGCCTCCATTCCGTATATCTGGAGGGCAATGTACGGAAGTTCTGCGGCTATACCTGTCAGGGCAATTATCATGGCAAGGGTTCTGCTGTTAAACCTGTCCTTCACCATATCCACTGCGGTCACGTAGTTATATTTTCTCGACATCTTCCACAGTCGTGGCATAGTGATCATTGCTACGCCAAAGGTCATTCCAACATACGGTACTGCAAAGAAGTACACTGCACCCTTCACGTAAAGAGATTCGGGAATAGCGATGAACGTGTAAGCGGTATACAGATCAGCTCCAACCAGGAACCACGCAAGGTAGCTGCCCAGCCTCCTGCCAGCAAGAGCCCATTCTCCCAAATCGCTCAAGTCGCCCTTTCTCCAGCGGGAAGCCCAGAAACCCAGGCCAACAAAGAGGACAAACAGGCTGACAAATACCGCCAGCACTTCCACATTATTCATTTGCTCCCCTCCATTTTATTCAGCAGCAGGGCTGCCCCCAGGAACATGATCGCAGAAACAACCAGCCACACAGTCTCAAACCAGTAAAAGAACGGCAAACCCATCAGTTCCGGTTTAACGTGGTTGTAAAGAGGAGTTATCGAAAAAACAATTAAAGGTATCAAAAGCAAGATAGCGACAATAATCTTCTGACCTGCTGTTCCTTTAGTCTCCAGACTGATACCTGCGGAGTCCCCCTCTGTCATTGTCCCCAGAAGGGGATCTCATTACTTTAATATTTCGCAGGAAGGTTTTCCTGCAAGATCGGACTCCCTAAAGGCGATCTCTATGTGCCCGAGAATCACATATCACAAGGCAGGAGCATTCGTCCTGCAGCACAATGGATGTTCATGATGGCACTTGTGTCACGCAGCTCTCTTGACGTCAAGCCTCGACATTTCTTCCCTTGCAACAATGAGCAGTATTCCCGGAACTATACCGTCGAAAATCAGTGAGACAACGCCGAGAGCAAGTGTGTTGCTGGCTGCTGCAGACTTAATGTCCCCTCTGTCAAACATTTCACGTATTGAGTTTATCTCAACCGTCAGATAGATGTCTATTATTCCAAACGCAAGAAGGAAAATTCCCATCACAATTCTGCCTACACCGCCTAGCACGCTGCTGCTGTATAGTCCAAACATGCCAGAGACAAGGTTTGTGAGGCCCTGCGATATGAAGATTATCACAACAATGATCGAAACTATAAGCGCGCCAAGCAATAGCATGCTTGAAGTGCCTTTAGAGGGAGGTATGTACGGAGGGAAGCTGAATGGCCTGAATTTCTCGTTGTATCCGGTGACCGATCCAGTGTCCGAATCAACGGACACCGTGTAGTATTTCCTGTATCCGCCGATATTGAATTGAACGTCCACTGACCAGGTGGTTGTTTCCCTTCTCACTGACTCGAAATATACGTTTTCGCCTTGTGTGCCGAATTTCTTCAGTATCCACTGCCTGACTGAAACTTCTGCTGACTCAACATCATTTACTGGCACTTTATTACCAGGTTACTATTCACTCGCTTGAGTATATATCAATTATCGCAAAATATTATAATGCGGAGCAGAGGGACAACAGCCTAGAACTTTCGGCTCATCCTGCCTTCCTCAATCACATAGTGATGATCGGCCAAGTTGCTCTCAGACTGATCCTGTGAAACATATACAATGTCGGTCTTCGAGTAAACGGACCATTCCCTTAACCAGGAAAGCACAGCTAGTCTTTCACTCAAGTTTGAAAGTGCCTCGTCAATCAGCAGTGCTTCCGGAGATGAGAGCACAGCAGTCGCAATTGCAACCCGTATCTTCTGGCCTAGACTGAGTCTTCCAACCTTCCCTCCGTAGTCTATTCCCAGGCCCTTCCTGGCGTCGCTTATAGATGCGGTATCAGGTGGAATACGCCCTGCACCCCAAATCAGGTGTTTCTCCACATCCAAATGCGGGAAGAAAGTGGACTGGTTCACAAACGCCACCCGCCTTTTCTCTGTCGGCAAATCTGCCAGCTCTCTTCCATTGAGTGCCATCCTGCCTGAATCAGGTGATCTCTGGCCAAGCAGACAGAGCAGGAATGTGGACTTTCCCGCCCCGTTCTTCCCCGTCAGGAGTATCATGCCTGAATCGCTCATCTCCGCCTCAAGGCTAAAATCGCCTTTGTGGAGTGAAAAATGCGCTTCAATCAATTGCAACCACCACCAATCAGTGAACGTTGCTGTGACCGCCTCTCCGGAGCAATCTGACTGCCACAGGTATGGCTATGCTGATCACTATCATAAAAGCAGCTGCCGTTACAGCCACCTGAGGTCCATAGTAGTTGTAGTACTGGTATATCAGAACGGACATGTACATCGTGCCGCTGAATATAGGGGGGCTGGTGACAATGTACGCTATAACAGCGATTGAGCCGAACTCGCTGATGGCTCTCGCCATTGAGGTAAGGGATGCCGAAAGAAGTTCCCTGGATGATGAGGGAATTAATATCGAGAAAAGGTACCTGAACCTGCTGGCGCCCATTGAATATGCAAACAATTCGCTGTCACGGCTGCGCGCTGAGAAGAGGGATTGAGCCGACCTGATGTAAATGGGAGCGGAAACTATAATCAGAGCAGCTATCATTCCCTGTATTGTGTAGAAAAGATTGATTCCCAGTTCGTTGAGGAATCTGCCAAAGGGCGTCAGTTTTGTGGAAAGAAGGAGCAACGCTATGCCAATTATTGGGTGCGGTATTGAGACCGGTATGTCAGTAGCTGTTTCCAGGATATCGTTTTTTTGCCTGGAAAGATGAAAGGCCGCCGGAGTGAAAAGAATGAATACTGCAATGGTCGACGTGCCAGCAGCCAGCAAGGTGAGCAACATGGACACAATGACGGCAGTTCCGAAGCCAGCAGGACTCCTGTACACAGCCAACCCGTAGTAGAGAATCAAAACAGTTGGGATGGAGAGAATGGCGATTGAGACGAAAGTCCAGACACCTATCGCGTCAAAATGAAAGTGTCGTCTGTTCAACAACTGAAATCACACCTGTGGATTTTGCACAGCGACGGAAAGCGATCGGTGACGAGACTTTTTAAGGCGCTTGTCCGGCACACCACCTTTCACAATGCACCCTCATTCGAAAGCGCACCCTCTTTGACTAGATTTTCAACAGAACTGGGCAGGGGAACAGATGAGAAAACGATTGCAGGTGAAAGTGGCGTCATGCCGAAAGTTCCCAAAAGAGAGGTGTGACTGACGACAAATTGAACGAATTCCATCGATGCTTTTTCATTTGTGTTGTTTGCCAGGACAGTGATGAACAGGTATATTGGAGAACAGCTCACATTACCTGTTGACAGTGCATAAGTGAAACCACTGTAGAAGGAGGTCAGATTTGATGATCCCTGATTTATCTCAGGTGGAAGAGAGAGGAAGTGTAGGCCGTCGGATATCGCAGCAGATTTGTAGATGAAAAGGAACTGTATATCTCCAGCGACGAGAGGTGCAACAAGCGTTGCCGCGCTGGTTGAAGGAACATATGCGTTATTTTGATTGACATTGCCTGTGAAATAACTCCTGTTGCCGCCTGCATACAGGTAACCGGCAATTTCAAGGGCGAACCAGCCTCTCAAACCAGCAGGATCGTCCGCGGGATTCGCGATTCCGATCTTCGTGCTGCCCGATGTGAAGTTTTGGAACGCATTGAAGTATGATGATGAGCTGTTTGTGGAAGCGGCTGTCCGGAAATCGGCGATGACAGCCCTTGCACTGCTGTTCTGCAGTGTAGCGCTGGAGTACGCGATGACAAGCTGATCTGCCGCAAAAGCCACCGCCCAGCCGCTGTATCTGCTTTGGAGATATGACCTGGCATAAGCACCGCTTGAGACGGAGATGAATATATCGGAAGGGGCGCCCTGGCCGATTTGTCTCGCGACCGCAAAGGAACCTCCGCCAACAGCAGGGGAAATATGCACGCCGGAACTGTTGTGGAAGGCGTTGAGAAGTGCATTGCTTTCCTGGACATATGCGTCTGCAGAATAAGTTATCAGTGCCGGATTTGAATTGGAAATGCCGCTGACGGCATAGACTGCGACAACAGCTACCACAGCTATCGCAGCGGAAAGTGAGATCATTTTCTTGCTTGCCATATTGAAATCCTACAAGCCTGAATAGCCTGCATTTAAATAATTATTTTCCTTTTACATCAAATCAAACACTTATACTTGACTGAGCTGGTTGTTTTGGCGGAATCTAAAGGAGAAAGGACTTATCTCACAAAGAGGCAGCTGGAGATACTCCAGCTGAGAAGAAGCGGGAAAAGCCAGGCAGAGGTGGCAGTGAGGCTGGGCATTACGAGGCAGGATGTTTCGATACTTGAAAAGAGGGCACTGCGCAACCTGAAACGCGCAGCAGCAACGCTTGAGATTGCCGTCGGAAAAGGGATAGTCACAGGACTCACCATTCCAAAGGGAACACACATTCTGGACGTTGCAAAACAGATACTGGAAAGAGCAAACTCGTCGGGAATAAGACTGGCCGACAATATGGTGACCGTGGTCTCAGCAATCAAAACCGCATGCAGCTTTTCAATGAAGGACGGTATCGTCAGCAATGACCTGGAAGTATCAATATTCCCTGACGGGCGCCTGTTCTTCAGCCTGAGGGAAGGCAGCAATATAAACTGAAGCGATAATCACAGTTAGGCAATGTCATCAAAGGATTACAGCCTCATGGACGGCCTGCTGTGCCCCAGATGCGGAAGGCAGTTTGATCCTCAGAATATCAACACGCTCTGCAGCTGCGGATCCCCTCTGCTGGTCTCTTTTGATCTTGAGAGGGCGAAAGATGAACTGAAGACAGATATGCTGAAGGGGAGACAGAACAGCCTGTGGAGGTATCACGAACTGCTGCCAGTCAGAAGTGAAACTAATGTAGTGAGTCTCGGGGAAGGCATGACGCCGCTCCTGAGAGCAAGGAGGCTGGGAGAAAAGCTTGGTGTGGAAAAGCTGATGATAAAGGATGAGGGCATCATACCGACCGGTACCTTCAAGGCAAGAGGTGCAGCAGTGGGGATTTCCAGAGCGGTTGAGCTTGGCATCATGAAGATAGTGATGCCGACAAATGGAAATGCAGGAGCTGCCTGGTCAGTTTATGCGGCAAAAGCAGGCCTGGAAACATACATTGTGATGCCGGAAACCGCCCCGCATGTGACGATGGCAGAGTGTGTTGCCGCCGGTGCGCACCTGTATCTTGTTGACGGACTGATTAGCGATGCAGGAAAAATTGCCGGGAGGGCGGCTGCGGAGTTTGGGCTGTTTGACGTATCGACACTAAAGGAACCTTACAGGATAGAAGGAAAAAAGACAATGGGACTTGAGATACTTGAGCAGCTTTCCTGGAATGTGCCTGATGTCATTCTTTATCCTACAGGTGGCGGTGTCGGCCTGATAGGAATACACAAGGCGGTGAAGGAGCTCACGGAAATGGGATGGATTGACAGAATGCCGAGACTGGTCGCTGTCCAGTCCACCGGCTGCTCGCCGGTTGTAAAGGCATGGGAGAAGCATGCCAGGGAATGTGAATTCTGGGAGAAATCGATGACGGTTGCATTCGGAATAAATGTCCCGAAACCTCTGGGAGACACACTCATACTTGATGCAATCTACGAGTCAGACGGATGCGCTGTATCTGTAACCGATGAGGATATTATGTCGGCACAGCGTACAGCCGGAAGACTGGAAGGAGTATTCATGTGCCCTGAGGGTGCGGCTACAGTGACAGCTGTCGGCAAACTAAGGGAGAACGGCTGGATAGAGAAAGGGGAGACAGTTGTTGCGCTCAACACTGGTGCCGGCATCAAGTATCCTGATACTGTCAGTGTGGAAGTGCCTCATCTGAAGCCGGCTGACAGTATACAGAGCTAACCGGTAATCACTGGCGCAAAGCCACTGTCAGGCTCTACCGGTTACGTCCCTTTCCAGACTGGAAATTATCCTGTCGTAATGCGAGTTTATCTCCTTCGAAACAAAATCAGGACTGAAGAAGAGATACAGTCTGGCAAGCAACGAGGTGACTTCCAAATCCACCGTCATGTGAAGTTCACATCCTTTGGGTGCAGGGGAGAGTTCCATGTGCTGTGAATAAACCGCGATTCTGAAGCTGTGATATCTGAGAACACCTGAACAGTTCCACTGATGTGGGGGAGAAAGGACAACATGCGTTTCCTCCACTATGTTTGTACCGGGATATCTGTTGCGCAGGCGGAACTCATTTTCCGAGATTCTTTCAACAGACCTCCCGCCAGGAGGATCGCCGAATATTGAGCTGTCGTCCGGTGTGTAGTCAGTGAGCCATGAGAATGCATCGGAGGCAGACACCGGAAGCTGTCTGGTTATTGCAATCTCTCTCATACTGTGAAGGTGCAAGTACATGAAAGATAAACAAGTTGGCATAACCGCCAAAATGTTTTCTCAATACCCGGTTTCCGAATCGACTGGCCTGATGGCAGCGCATTTCTTTCCAACCCGGGAATGTGGCATCCAGAAGCATATAATAAATGGAACGCATATTCCGGCAGGATCAGATTTTGGAGGCGGGGAAAATGGACTTGTATGACATACGCATACTGAAGGCTTTGGAGGAAAACGCGGAACTGCCGCTGAATGATATAGGCAAGAGGGTTGGTCTTCACTCGCCCTCTGCGGTAAGCAAAAGGATAGCAAGACTGAAGGAAGAGGGATACATCGAAAGGATAACAGCAAAGGTGAATTACAGCAAGCTTGGCTTTGGCTTCGCCACAATGACTCTGATAGAAGGAAGATACAGGAAAAAATCAGAAGAAGCTCTCGGGACCGCACTTTGCAGTCTGCCGGGTGTTGTGTCGGTGCATAATACGCTCGGCTGCTCCGATTTCTTCATCAGGACACTCAGCAGGAATATGGAGGAATACCGCAGAATCATGGAGAAGGTTTTTGATACAAACATAGTCGAGCGATCGACGACTCATGCAATCATGAGGACGTTCAGGGATGGCGATTTTTCAAGCGTCAGCCTGCGCGAGGGTGATGGCAAGGATTGACGAAGGCAGAACGCAGTCTTGAATTGCATCACGCTTTGTTGCAGCAACGGTTCAACCGGCTGCAGGCGCCCATGACGTTGAACCGCAGGTGCAATGATAAACAACTGAAACTGCAATGCCGTGCAGGTTGTCATGCGTTTTCATTGCCCGGCCACAGTAACGGCAGATGTGCTGCAAATCCAGTCCCCTGAGAATATGGCACACCATATCTAAAATGGTTTGGAAAATGATTAACTTTGCAGTCTCTTGCAGAAAATTTACGCTGGGGAGCCACGCATTCACAATTCAATTCGTTGATTAGAGATTCAAAATTCCTGCAGAGGGGGTCAGGTGAGTCAATTCAAAGCAGCCTTGTTCCCGGAGGCACCTCTCTTTCTGGGCATGCTAGGACAATTTCCCTGTCATTTACAGGGAAACCGAGCACGAGCACATCTGACATGAAACTGCCTATCTGCTTGGGAACAAAGTTAGTTACAGCCATTACAGTTCTGCCTACAAGTTCCCCTGGCGTGTAAAGGCCGGTAAGCTGGGCACTGCTCTTCTTCACACCCATGGGACCAAAATCGATAAGCAGCCTGTATGCGGGCTTCCTTGCACCTTCAAGTAATGCAGCCTCCAGAACGGTGCCCGAGAGTATCTGCACTTTCAGAAAGTCACTGAATTGAATTGCATTTTCCATGAAAAAGGATTGGACAGCGCATTGATAAAACACGCAGTCCGTGGCAACAGCAACGGGCAGAGCTGCGCTGTCACCTGAACAGGATGAAAAAGCAACTGGTATATTCCCGGCCGGTACAGATGGGAATTGCTTCAGGCGCCGCAGCCGCAACCGCAGCCGCCACCGCCACATCCACAGCCTGCGCCGTTGTTGACCTTGAGGTTTGGATTGTTAATTGTGAAACCGCCGCCTTCGAGCGACTCGACATAGTCTATTTGAGTGCCGTCAAGGTATGACGCGCTTTCCTTGTCCACAACTATCTTAATTCCGTCCTGTGCCATCTCTATGTCTTGCGCAGGATCGGAGTTCTCGTCGAAAGCCATGCCGTACTTGAAGCCGTGGCCCTCAGATGTCAGGTAGACCCTCAGAAGCAGTTCTTTGGATTCCTGCTGAGAAATCAGGTTTTTTACCTTGTCGCACGCCTTGTCAGTCAATACCAGAGAGACCATTTGAATCGACCTTCTGTTTCGATTGAGGTCTCATTATTTAAAGATTCAGAAGCTAATTTGGCTACTCTGGAACCGGAAGTATATAACTGAAGGCCTTCTGAATCGGTCATCCAGTGCCAGCATTTGGAGATTGCAGCAGACGAAGTGCAGTTGCTTCTGTAGCCTCGAGCATGACAAAATGTGTGACGTTACTTCAATACAACATTGCTCACTTTTTTATGAACATTGCAGTGATGCTGTGGACAATCACAGTTCCCAGACTTGTCCTTCTCTTCCTGAACTCCTCCGAAATTGCCTTCAGGTCCAACTGGTGCCTGAAAGCATCGAGCACAGCCGGTGCAGGCTTCATTTGGGGGAAACCGTGTCGCTGCCCTGAGGGAACAGGTACTCTGTCCAGCGGTCCGCGCTCCTCTATCAGCAGAACAGAGCCGTTCCGCATTACACGTGAAATCTCTGCAGCTGCCATGTCTGCTATACCGGGAGAATAGCCCTGGAGTGCATTCCTTGCGTAGACATAGCCGAAGGTGACCGAAGCTAACGGAAGATGAAACACGTCGCCCCGGACGACATTCATTCCCCTGCGTGTGGACGCAGCCGAAACAGCGGTTGGGCTTGCATCTATGCCCGTGTAGGAGAACGAGGGTGTGAATGCACCCGAGATGGTGGCCAGTATGTGTGCATAGCTCCTGCCTGTCCCGCAGCCTATTTCAAGAAATGGTGCCGAGAGGGGCAAAAGTTCCATAAGCAGCCTTTCGGACATCGAAGAAAGGGGATTTCCACCTATCCGCTGTCCGCTGCCGTAATAATTCTCCCATGCACGTACTGCTTCCGCCCTTTCCCTTTCCATCTCGCCGCCGGATGGATGACGATCGCTGTCAGTCATTTTCCGCTGCGCTTCACCAGCACGAACATATCGCCAACCTGAACCGGTTCGGCTGCCATTCCCTCCATGTAGTAGGAATACTGCACCTCGAATGCCTCTCTCTCAACCCTGGTTTGAGCTCCTGCAGACTCGAAAAGGATGTTTCCTTCGCTGTCAAACCTCAGGTCGGAAGGTTTTGCTGATTTCAGCATGTGGATTATCTCCTTCGCCTTCTCCCTGTATTTCGGTCCTATGAACTGGAAATTCGGCTTGACAGCCGCTATCCTCTTTTCATAACTCATTGATTTTGAGATTATCACTTTGTCCGCCCGAAGTGCGCTGGATAGTTCATCGGTACAACCGGCAAAGCACCTGTTTCCTGCAAACACTGTTATCTCATCCAGAGTTCCCCTGAAGTCTGATTCCGCTCTCCAGTTCCTTACAGCGCCGACTATATCGGCCGCCGCCTTTCCAGCTTCCTCATCGCCTCGTGCAACCGTCAGTGCCGAAGGCCAGCGTGACATGTGCACACTGCCGGGCGAACCGTCCACCCTCTCTAATTGCTGATATATTGCCTCTGTCACGTGCGGCAGGAACGGCGCAAACAGCCTGACAATTCCTTGAGACAGCGAATTCAGGACCCAGGAGGCGTTTGCATCACCGCCCCTGACCCTTGACTTGACCATCTCTATGTAGTCGTCGGCGAAGTCGTGCCAGGCAAACTGTTCAATCTCCCTCATTGCCTTATCAAATTCATACGAGTCCATCAGCCTTGTTGCCTCACCTACAGTGCTGTTATAGAGACCGACAATCCAGCTGTCCACGGGACCGAGATGTTTCGGAATTCCATCCGGCTTGGGACAGGACGAAACGAAGTTTGCTATGTTCCAGAGCTTGTTGCAAAGTCTCTGTCCATGTACAACGTCCCTTTCCCTGAAGGCCTGATCGGTTCCAAGGCTGCAAGTGGCTGCGTAATACCTGAGAGCATCCGCTCCGTATTTCTCCATCAGCGGGACAGGGTCTATGACATTGCCGAGATGCGTGTGCATAGGTGTCTTGTCAGGCGCCATGATGAAACCTGTAATCATGATATCTTTCCACGGTGCGGTGTCCAGCATCAGGTGGCTGCGAAGGACTGTATAGTATGCCCATGTCCTGATTATCTCGTGCGCCTGCCCTCTCATTGACATTGGGAACATCCTGTCGAACAGATTATCATCCCTCAGCCAGAAGCAGTTGTAGAGAGCGCTGATGCTCGAGTCCATCCAAGTGTCGAAGACATCCCTGCTTCCCGAAAGCTCCGAACCATCGTTCGGGCAGGTGGAGAGTGCAGCTGTTTCAACGGGGTCCACATAGCAGTTTTCCTCTTCTGCAGGAAGAACGTAACCGCACCTGGGGCATTCCCAGACCGGAATGGGTGTAGCAAAGATCCTCTGCCTGGATATTACCCAGTCCCAGTCAAGAGAATTCGTCCAGTCCCTGAACCTGTGTTTCATGAATTCCGGATACCAGTTGATGCCCTCCGCCTCTGACAGGACATCCTGGTTGAACTGGACACTCTTCAGAAACCACTGCATCTTGTCCATTATCTCCACTGGGGTTGCACATCGCCAGCAGACTCCGACGCTCTGTGATATGCTCTCCGACTTCACTAGGAGTTTCTTGTCGTCGAGCAAATTCAGCATACTCGCCCTTGCGGAAACTGTGTCGAGTCCGGAAAGGGGACCGGAGAGATTGTTCATTTTTCCAAAATCATCAATTATCACTGTCACCGGCAGGTGGTGCTTGAGTATCCAGTTAGCATCCTCCTTGTCTCCATATGAGCAAATCATCACCGCCCCTGATCCGAATGCAATGTCTACCTTCTCATCTTCAATAATTGGCACATCCCTGCCGTAGACGGGCAGGATCGCATGCTTTCCCTTCAGGCCGCTGTATCTGCTGTCATCCGGATGAACGAGAACAGCATGGCAGGCTCCTATGAGTTCCGGCCTGGTTGTTGCGATTTCCAGAGAACCTCCCTCCCTGACCCTGAAGGTTATGAAATGTAGCTTTGTTGCCCTCTCCTCCCTCTCTACCTCGGCATCCGCAAGCGATGTGTTGCAGTGAGGGCACCAGTTGACCGGGAACTTCCCCTTGTACGCCAGTCCCTTCTTCAGCAGCTTCAGGAAACTGATCTGTGTATATTTCCTGTAATATGGTGCGTGTGTTTCATAGTAGATTGAAGGATCGAGGCTCATGCCCAGCATTTCGAACTGCCTTGTCATCGTGCCTATGAACTGATTTGCATATTCTGTGCAGAGCCGGAGGTAGGTCTTCCTGTCAACGCTGAATTTGGTGATACCGTGTTTCTTTTCAGTGGCGGTTTCCACAGGCATTCCGTTTCCGTCGAAGCACAGAGGAAAGAAGACATTGTATCCTCTCATTCGTCTGTAACGGGCTGCAAAGTCCAATATCGGATATCCGGTAGCGTGCCCCAGGTGGAGTGCACCTGACGTGTATCTCGGCGGTGTGTCTATGCTGTAAATTTCCCGGTCGGAGTCGGGCTGGAACCTGTATACGGCTTTGTCATGCCACATCTTCTGCCATTTCGGTTCCTGCTCACGGTGGTCGTAGGCGGTCATTGATCGTTGGAGAAACTGCGGGAAATTAAAAACATTCCTGATTTCCCGGCTTTCCGTAGCCGATCTGTCACTGTTATGACGCCGTTATATTCTTATAATTGTGCCAGACTGCAAATCACACCTGGTGAGAGCTGCTGATAGGCGTTGAACTGACATCTCTTGTTGCTGCCCTGGTAATAAGCTTCAGGGAAGGGCTGGAAGCATCGCTCATTGTCATGGTGGTAACCGGTTATCTGAAGGCAACTGACTCGGGCCATGTAAACTACGTGTATTATGGCATTGCCGCGGCACTGGTTGTGGCAATTGCGATTGCATTCACGGTAGGTTATGCTTACAGCTCGTATGGTGACTACTTCGAAGCTGCAATGGGATTGTTCGCTGTCTGCGTACTTGTGGCAATGATTGTGTTCATGAAAAGGCACTCCCACTCTGTGAGCAGGACCATAAGGGAAAAACTGGAGAAGGGCATGAACAGCTACGGTCCATCAGCTGTATTCATGATCAGCTTCACTACGGTCCTCAGGGAAGGTGTCGAGGCTGTGATTTTCATATCGCCCTTCATATTTCTCTCCGAAACTGGCAGTGTCATTGGCTCCATCGCCGGGCTTGGCCTGGTTGCGGGCGTATATGTCGTCATAACAGGTGCAACAAGGAAAATGGATATCAACAGCCTGTTCAGGGGGACTTCTCTCGCTCTGATAGTCTTCGCTTCGGCGATACTCGCAATAGTCATGCACAATCTTCAGACCGTCCACCTTCTTCCAAGGACTGCTGTATTGATCACCTACACCGACTCCGGCCCGATACAGTCGGTTGCTCACTCAATACTTGTTCTTCTCATTGGATTTGACGGCCCAGTTTATACAGCAGTCCAGGCAGTTGCATACGCTGTGCTGCTTACTTCTCTCCTTTACTACTTCTACAGGAAGGAGCCTTCCGCCAAGGCTGCCGGGCATAAATCATCTGCCGCCGATGCGCCTGTGGAAGAATGATCACTCATATATCGGATGGCCGAGGTGGCCCGTGTTCCTCAGCTCGGTGAGATCGTCGAACAGCTCTGTGGCAACAGGAATTACCGAATCGAATGCCTTCTGCGCGAGCTCCCTGATTTCCCACTGGGCGCTCCTGTCAAGGCGCATGACGAAAAAATGGCGCAGCGATCTGGCATTTGTTGTCCAGTAAAGTCTCGTTTCTGCGGCGTTTGTCAGCACGAATCGGGCATCCTCCTTTTTCACACCCAGTGAAATCAGCTTTGAATAGACGGCATAGCTCTGTCTGATGAAATCCTCCATTGCACCGAGTGCTTCATCCTTCTTGCCCGATTCCACATACTCGAGCTGAGGCAGGACATAGAAACTTTCCTTCTCCGACACATAGCGCTGGCTGCGCTGGCTGAACGAGCTGTGCCTGTGCCTCACAAGCTGGTGGGAACATGCACGGCTGATGCCTTCAACCCTGAAAGTGAAGTTGGCATGTTCTATTACATCCATGTGGCCATAGCTTATTACCCTCTTTATGAAAGAGCCGTAGTTTTCCTTCTTTTCCTTGTCGTAACATATGCCGGCAGCTCTGCCGCATGCCTCAACCGGGCTGGGGGTATAGCTGACGAGTTCAACCTTCAGTGCTGCCTTTCTTGAGAGCATTTCACCTGCTGCCATAAACATTCCTTGGTGACGGCTTACTAAGATAAATTACTTGGCTCGGGCATGTCGAAATCTACGCTGGCAATTATTGGAGGAAACGACAAAGGACTTGCATTCAACGGGACCGTGTAGGACACCGGGTCTGAACGTTCAGAATAATTTAAGTGTGAATTACGCGTTGCACTCCCGCTGTCAGGGTGGAAAGAGATTTGCTGGTTGATGCGTTGGAGTCAAGAAAGGGATACAAGCAGGTGCTCTCCCACAGGAACTTCTTCGCCCTCTGGCTTGGATCGCTTATCGGGCGAACAGGTGACTATCTGCTTTTCATCGCAATGGTGGGCTTCATAGTCAATCTGACAGGGAGTGGACTCGATGCGGGCGTGATGACCGCCCTCTTCTACATACCTGTTTTCCTCTTTGCACCGCTCTTCGGAAGAATTGTTGACAACAACGACAGAAAGAAACTGATCGTTTTGGCCACTATGATTGAAGTATTGTTTGGAGCAGTGCTCTTCATCTCCATAAGGGAGAGTTTCCTGGTTCTGCCTCTTTCATTCATCTCTGTCTTCATGATAGCAACATTTGGTCTCATGGTTTCGATTTGCAGGAGCAGCAGCATACCGCTCACTGTGTCCAAGGAGGAGCTGACATCTGCCAATTCGCTGCAGCAATCCACGACACAGTTCAGCCGAATATTCGGCTACGCGGCAGGCGGGATCCTTCTTCTCCTTCTTGGCCGGACATCGGGTATCGTGCTGCTCGTTGTTGTTACATTCATTGCAAGCGCCATAGCCTTCTCCACGATGAGCTTCACTTCACCTGTTGCCGAGGGCAAAAGCCGGAGAAGCGCAGACGGCCTGAAGTACATTGCAGGCAACAGACTCTTTCTTGAAATAACTGCGTTTCTGACAATAGTCAATTTCACAGGCGCAGGCATGATCTTCCTGCCTGCATTCATGTCCCAGGACGTCTTCCGGACGGGAGAGACTGGCTATGCATCAATCATGGTCGCACTCGCACTGGGGACAATAGCCGGAAATTACCTTGTAACTGTGATCAAGGTGAGAGGCATAGTGGGAAAGATCATGCTTCTTTCCATTATTGCAAACGCCGCACTGTATGTCGTGTTCGCCTATTCCGGTGATCTGATTAACGCGCTTGCCGTCACTCTCATTATTGGCCTCGTGGAAGGGATTTCCGCAGTTCCGTTTGTCTCACTTCTTCAGGCAAGAACGCCACCGGACAGGATGGGAAGCGTGCTGGCCGGAGTTTCAATGCTGCTCCTCGGCGGTGCGTCACTTTCCATGATACTCAGCGGTGAGCTGGTAACCATCTTAGGTGTAAGGTATGTCTATCTCCTGTTTGCCGCGCTTCTGGCAGTGATAACAGTTGTCGGTTTCAATATGAAAGAATTAAGAAAGGCTTCATATTAACTGTCAGAGAGGGGAGATATCTGACTGCCAGGAAGAAAAGGAAGTTTCCGCTTGGCATTGGCGACACACTTCTCAGCGATGAAATGCTGAAGATCCTGGATCCGGGTGATGTCATAGCTGCATTCGGCATAGAAGAGGGCAGCATAATGCTCGACGTCGGTTGCGGGCCGGGTGCATTTCTCGAGGCTGCCTCAAAAAGGATCGGAAGGAAGGGAAAGGTGCATGCCATAGACATGCAGGAGCCGTTTGTCGCCATGGCGAAGAAACTCTCCGCCGAGAGGGGACTTGGGAACGTTTCATTCACTGTGTCGCGCGAGGACAGGATACCGCTGGGTACAGGAATTGCGGATTCCGCTATAATGGTGAACACCCTCCACGAACTCGATGGCCTGTCCACGCTGAAAGAGGTTGCACGCCTGCTCAAGGCAAACGGTGTGCTGGGTATCGTTGAGTGGGAGAAGATGAAGACACCGATGGGCCCCCCTGTATCCGAGAGGCTAGGACAGGATGAGTCAGAGGAGATGCTGGGAAACACCGGGTTCGAAGTGGAAAAGGTGTTTTCAATAAGCAGATACCACTACGGTATCTCTGCCAGAAAGATCATCTGAACTGAAAAGTGTTAATATCATGCTGACTGCTTAAGCGCAATATGAACTACAGCAGGAGTGCAGCTGCGGTTGCCGCTGCGGCACTGTTCACTCCGTTCAACACAATCATTGCTGTCATAGTTGTCCTGGTTGCAGCTCTGGCTTTCATTATATGGCGGAGGCGCAACAGGAGAAAGAACAGGGGAAATTCGGTTTATCTGTTCCACTGAAAGATGCAGTCAGATCGTTCCGAGGTATATCTCTGTCGTCATTTCCATCGTTACCTTACCGCCGACCTGATTCCTCTCGAATACATCCCTGATTGAGGACAGCATCTCCCCATGGTTCTTCTCGCCGCGCGCAGGCATGTAGGAGGCGGAAAGCAGCCTGCCTGTCAGTCCGTAAAGATCCAGCTGCTTTGGATTAGGGATTGTGAACAGCCTGTAGCTGGAGAAGAAGATGTTGAGATTGTCCTCCTCAGCTGTCCTTACAGGTGAGAAATTCCTGCCGTACTTCTTTATCAGTGATTCGTAGTCTGTCATGAAACCGCTGCGTGACTTTGCCCGTGCATTGTAAATCACTGCAACTGTACCGTTTGCTGATATGCGGCCGAACTCCTTCTTCGCCGCAGAAGGCGAAAACCAGTGAAAAGACTGGCCGGCTGTTATCAGCTCAACATGCGATGCTGGAAGGCTGGTGTGTTCTGCAGTTCCATCGACGCTGTGAAATCCTGGAAAGGAAGACAGGGACTCTTCAGCTGCAGCCCGCATGTCGGCATTCGGTTCCACAGCAAATACCGTGTTGCCGTTTTCCAGAAAGAGGCGAGTAAGTATGCCCGTGCCGCTTCCCATATCAGCAACACGGGTGGAGGAGGCGAAACCGGCCGCTGAGGAAAGCAAATCCAGCAGGGCGCGTGGATATGACGGCCTGTATCTGGAGTAGACGGCTGCCCTTCCTGTGAACCTGGTTGTGGCATCGGGAGCGATCCGTTCCTCAGCCAACCTCCACCACTTCCTGCAGGAACCTTCTGCCTTCCTGTTCCAGCCGCCAGGATCTGAATCCTGCAGGCACACCGCGCATTACCCTCAGGATGAGGTAAGAATAGGAGGGCCATGCATGCGACCTGTCGAATTCAGAGGGAACGGACGGGTGATCCGGGTGAGAGTGGTAATAGCCTATCACCATCATGCCTTCCGAGGCAGCTCTCTTTTCTGCCCCCACTATTGCGAGCGGATCTATTGTATACCTTGATGTTCTCGGAGCAGGAGCTACGTTCTTCGCGCGCAACACAGCGCTGACACGGTAGCCTCCGGACTCTGAGCCTATGAGAAAACCGCAGCACTCCTCCGGATATGTGGAGGTTGCATGCGCGGCTATCTCGTCAAGTATGTCGGCGGGCAGATGAAGCGTCATTGAAATTCATGAAAATGTAGCCGTTTAAAAATCTTGGCTGGTTCAGCGGAAGACATGCCTTACCTTGTCTATCGCGCTCATCAGCGCATCCACATCTTCTCTTCCGTTGTAGAGATAGAATGATGCTCTGGTCGTCGACGGCTCGTTAAGTACATCCATCAATGGCTGTGCACAGTGATGGCCTGACCTTGTTGCAACACCCTCCCTGCCGAGTATCTCGGCAACATCATGGCCGTGGACACCCTTGAGGTTGAAGGATATCAGCCCGCTTCTCTCCTCCGGGTCCCTTGGGCCGTATATCTCTATGTCGTCTTGCTCCATCATCCTCGAAAGTGCGTATGAGAGAAGTCCCTTTTCGTACTCCTCCAGTTTCTCCATCCCTATGCCGTTCAGGTAATCGACTGCAGCACCGAGACCTATCGCGCCTGAAATGTTCGGCGTACCTGCCTCGAACTTGTAAGGCAGGTCGGCCCAGCTCGATCCGGACTGTTTGACCTCGCTGATCATCTCGCCGCCTCCGAATGCCGGCTCCATCTCCTGCAGCAGTTTCCTCCTGCCGTAGAGAACGCCTATGCCAGTCGGGGCACACATCTTGTGGCCTGATACAGCCATCAGGTCACAGTTCATAGCCTGTACATCAACGGGCATGTGCGGCACAGACTGTGCGCCGTCCACTATGAATATCGAGCCATTGTCATGGGCGATCCTGCCCAGCTCCCTCACATTGTTTATTGTGCCGAGGACGTTTGATACGTGGCTGACAGTCACTATCCTGGTCCTTTTGCCAATCTTTGAGTTTAGATCATCCATGTCGAGTCTTCCGCGGTCGTCAATCCCGGCGTACTTCACCCTGACACCCTTCCATGAAAGAAGCTGCCAGGGAACTATGTTCGAATGGTGCTCCATCACGGTAGTGAGCACTTCGTCTCCCTCCTTCAGCCTGTTGATGCCGAGGCTGAGAGCAATTATGTTCAATGCCTCTGTTGCACCACGGACGAATATTATCTCCTCACTGTGGCGCGCATTGATGAAAGAGCGGAACTTCTCCCTTGCCAGTTCATATGCCTCCGTCGCCTTCTCGCTGAGCGGGTAAATGCCCCTGTGCACGTTGGAGTTGAACGTGGTCTCAAACTCCTCTACAGCCCTGATTACAGCCGATGGTTTCTGGCTGGTGGCCGCGCTGTCGAGATAGACAAGGTGCTCATTTCCTGCGGCAGTGAAGATGGGGAAATCTTCCCTGTATGGGGATTTGTCCGGAGGAATTGTGTCAGTCATTGCAACCACTTCAGATATCTACCAGAATATCGCGGCCAACTATCTTAAGCTCGTACTTGTGGAGAGGCTCCTCCGCAGGCGGATTGTCAACCTCGCCGGTGCGTATGCTGAAACGGGAAAGGTGGAGAGGGCATGTGATGTGCTCCCCGGTGATTATGCCGCGTGACAGGTCTGTCTCTTCGTGAGTGCAGACTGCGTCCAGAGCGTGATACTCACTGCCCAGCCTTATTATCATAATAGAAAGGCCCTCGACCTCCAGCCGCTTTACACTCGAACTGTCAAAGTCCGAAAGTGATGCGACCTTCCTGAAGGTCAATCTGCATCACCTGTACTTGTAGTGGCCCTCGAATATGTTCTCCGTTGTCCTGATCTGGTCCTTGACGTACTTCTCGAACTCAAGTTCATCAAGGTGCCTGTCCGATTTGAGCGCAATGACGTTGTTCCACTTGTCCTCTATCTGGAATCGGAGCTTGTCCCTGACGACTTCTGTGGGTATCCTCGAAATCACAGGGTCGAAGAAACCCATGACCATTATCTTCTCTGCCTCATCCCGTGAGAGCCCTCTTGTCTGCAGGTAGTAGAGATGGTCCTCATCCATCTGCGAGACGGATGCCGAATGGGTCGCCTTGACACCGTTGGTGAGTATCTCCAACCCTGGGATGGCGTCGCACTTGGCGTCCTTGCTCAGGAGCATGCCGTGCTCGGCGAGATATGAGCTTGTGTTGGCTCCTCCCTCACCTATCCTTATCATACCTCTGAGCAGCGACCTGGATTTTTCCTTCAGGACGCTCCTGACCGTAATTCTACCGCTCGTATTGGGTACATTGTGGTGCAGATCTGTGACCACATCAAACCTCTGGGTGCCATTGCCAAAGAGAATCTCGTAATCCTCAGTGCTCGCACCGGCGCCATTGAAAAGCGTGTCGGATCTTGCCCTTGTTACGTCAGAGCCTATGTAGCTTGAAACCCAGTTGACAGTGCTGTCCCTGCCTGCAATTGCTCTTTTGTTGGACAAAAACACAGATTTGCTTGAAAGGTTCTCCAGAGAGGAGAAATGGACGTGTGAGCCTGCCCCGGCAAATATATCAGTGACTTCGCTGAAGAGTGTTGGTGCCTCTAACTCACGGGAAGACAGTACTTCCGACAGCACCTGAACTGATGCACCCTCTTCCACACACACAATATTCTGGTGGAAATGCGCAACACCTGGCTTATCATCGATGAAAACAAGGTGAACAGGTTTCTCCACCACAGTATTCGCCGGAACGTAAACAAAGGTCCCTCCGGTAATCAGCGCATTGTTGAGGGCGACAAACATGTCATCCGATGGCTGCTGCCCTTTTGATGAGAAGTACGCTTTCAGTCTTTCGCCATTCGTCTGAAGCGCAGCGGACATATCCTCCAGCACCATGCCTTCCGGCAGCACATGCTCATCCGCGTAGAGCTCATGCCCGGCCTGCAGGCTGAATGTGCTGTCATCCTTCATGCCGCTGAACTCAGCAGGCATGTCACTTCCCTTTGCTGTAACAGGGGAGAGACCAAAGCCGCTGTCCTGGAATTTTGAAAGTCCGGCATATTTCCTGTAAAGAGGGTTGGGTTCGGGTGTCGAACCGAGGTACACCGATAATGCCTTCCTTCTGTATTCCACCAGCCACGAAGGTTCGCCGGCGAAAGAGGGAAGCTCGTTCTCAGCCGGCTTCAGCAGTCCCTGTGTAGTTGAAGTCACTTGCTCACTCTCCGGCGGAGTGCATTCACCCGACCGAACCGGTCATCTCAAGCTGTATGAGCCTGTTCAGCTCCACAGCATATTCCATTGGCAGTTCCTTTGAGAAGACGTCGAGGAAGCCCATCACTATCATGTTCAGCGCATCCGCCTCGGTGAGTCCCCTTGACATCAGATAGAAGAGCTGCTCCTCGCTTATCTTGCCAACGGTCGCCTCATGGGTGGTGGAGGCGCTCTCTTCGTTGATGGTGTTGTACGGATATGTGTCGGTCCTCGATTTCTCGTCAACAAGCAGTGCATCGCACCTTACGCTGCTCTTGGAATTTAGCGCACCCTTCTCGATGTGCAGCTGACCCCTGTATGTCGTCCTGCCTCCGTCCTTGCTTACGCTCTTCGATGTTATCCTTGATGTTGTATCCGGTGCAAAATGGAATATCTTGGCGCCGGCGTCCTGATGCTGGCCCTTCCCTGCGAACGCAACTGATATGACCTCGCCCTTTGCCCTGCTACCAAGAAGGTAAACGGACGGGTACTTCATGGTCAGTTTTGATCCAAGGTTGCCGTCGACCCATTCGACTGTTGCATCTTCGTATGCATATGCCCTCTTCGTGACAAGGTTGTAGACATTATTGGACCAGTTCTGTATTGTTGTGTAGCGTACATACGCACCCTTCTTTGCAACAATCTCGACAACTGCGGAATGCAGCGAGTCAGATGAATATATCGGTGCGGTGCATCCTTCAATGTAGTGCACCTTGCTTCCCTCATCCGCCACTATGAGAGTCCTTTCGAACTGACCGGCATTCTTGGCATTTATCCTGAAATATGCCTGCAGAGGTATTTCCACCTCGACCCCTTTCGGGACATAAATGAAGCTGCCGCCGCTCCATACAGCGCTGTTCAGCGCGGCGAACTTGTTGTCCTCCGGCGGTATGATTGTGCCGAAATATTCCTTGAATATCTCAGGGTGTTCCTGTAATCCCTGGTCGGTACCGAGAAAAATGACACCTTTCTTCTGCAGATCCTCCCTGATCTTGTGGTAGACGACCTCGCTGTCATACTGGGCGCCAACACCTCCAAGGAATTTCTTTTCAGCCTCGGGTATTCCAAGCTTGTCGAATGTCTTTTTTATGTATTCCGGGACATCCTCCCAGTTGTCCGAGCCCCTCCCGGTCGGAGCCATGTAGTAGAAAATGTCTTCGAATTTGACATCTTTCAGGAAAGGGCTGCCCCAGTCGGGCATCGGCTTCTTGAGGAAAATGTCAAGAGAGCGCAGCCTGAAATCAGTCATCCATTTGGGTTCCTTTTTGAAATTCGAAATCGCCTCGACGACTTCCCTGTTCAGGCCCTTCTGAGTCTGGAAGACGTACTTGGCGTCCGCGTCGTGGAAACCATACTTGCTGTAGTCACGTTCAATTATCTCATTTGTCGACATTTTTTCATTTCTCCATTTTACTGATATTCAATACCTCGCCATTGAAGGGTCCACCTTCAACACCCATTCCACAATGCCTCCCTTGAGGTTCTTAACTTTCCTGAAGCCCAGATCCCTGAGGAACCTGACAGCGTAGCCGCTGCGCTGTCCGCTCTTGCAGTAGACAACTATATCGTCCGCAGTGCTGAGCTCGCTGACCCTGGAGGGCAGATCGTTCATTGGTATGAGTCTGGCACCCTCGAGCCTGTTGATATCCCACTCCTGCGGCTCACGCACATCGACGAGGACCACCGGCTGTCCAGTCGTGATCCTGCTGTTGAGTTCTTCCGCAGATATCGTCATTTCATCTGAGAGTTCGTTTCCCCTGCCCAGACCGCAGAATTCCTCGTAGTCTATCAGTTCATGTATGGTTGGATTCTCACCGCATACGGGGCACTGCGGGTTCTTATGGAGCTTGAGCTCCTTGAACTTCATCTTCATTGCATCGAAGAGGAGCAGCCTCCCGATGAGCGGTTCACCCTCACCGAGAATCAGCTTGATTGCCTCCATTGCCTGTATCGTGCCGATTATTCCCGGCAGGACGCCGACCACACCGCCCTCGGCACATGACGGCACAAGACCCGGAGGCGGGGGGCTCTCATACAGGCACCTGTAGCATGGTCCCCTGCTTGCATCGAACACCGAAACCTGGCCCTCGAATCTGTAAATTGAGCCGTAGACGTTCGACTTGCCCAGCAGGACGCAGGCGTCATTCACCAGGTATCTTGTCGGGAAATTGTCAGTGCCATCGATGACGATGTCGAAATTCCTTATGATGTCCAGTGCATTGTCCGAGGATATCCTGTCCTCGAACTTGATGACTCTGATCCCGGGATTGATCCCCTTTATCCTTTCTTCCGCGGAGTCTATCTTCTTCCTGCCGACGTCCTTCTCTGAATGTATGATCTGCCTCTGCAGATTGCTGAAATCGACAACATCAAAGTCGACAATGCCAATCGTCCCGACACCAGCTGCGGCCAGGTACATGAGCAGTGGGGAGCCTAGACCGCCGGCACCTATCACAAGCACCCTGGACCTCTTCAGCTTCCTCTGGCCCTCAAGTCCAACTTCGGGCAGCAGCAGATGCCTGCTGTATCTCTGTATGTCCTCATACGTGAACTCGCCGGAAATACCGGATGAGCCGCCGGCTATGGAAGGTATGATGAACACGGTGTCGCCATCCTTCACCGGTGTCGATCCGCGCTGAAGGTATCTGATGTCCTCGTCATTCAGATACACATTGACGAAGTTCCTCAGCCTTCCCCCCTCGTCGAACAGCTGGCGCTTCAACAGCTGGTTCTCGGCTGCAAGATTGAGCAGTACTTCATCGATGGTCAGTCCCTGCCCCGAGACTGCATCCCTGTTGCCCACATACTGCCTGAGTGGGGTCGGTATCATTATCTTGACATTCATTCTGTCACCTCCCAGAACTTCTCGGCCAGATATTTCTGCCCGCCGTCAGGGAAGACAGTGACAAACGATCCGTGGCCGTATTCTTTCGAGACTTTGATGCAGGCGGCAATCGCAGCACCGGAACTTGGACCAACAAGTATGCCTTCCTCCCTTGCCAGCCTCCTGACAAGTTTCTGCGATTCCTCCGTGGACACCTCCACGCTGATGTCGGCGAGTGTATCATCAAATATGCCGGGTCTGATTGATGCATCCATCCTTTTGAGCCCCTCGAGACCGTGCAGTGGTCCGTCCGGCTGGACAGCCACCCTCTTCACTTCAGGGAATTCCTGCTTCAGGTAGCGGCTGATGCCTGTGAACGTACCGCCTGTTCCGAGGCCCGCCAGA
>JAJYOM010000066.1 GCA_021796175.1 Thermoplasmata archaeon | reverse complement strand
TTTCCGAAGGAGGGAGTGACCTGACTACCTTTTCAATAAATTTCTCCTCGCCACCGAGCAATCCCTTAAGTTCCCTCTCGTAGATGTCTCCCATCCTGACCGGTGTCCGTATCGGTTTGTGGCATATAATTGATGGCAGTTGAAAAGAAGCTCAAGGAACTATTCTTGCCCTGTCCCTTGGAAAGAGAATTGCCTCCCTGATGTTGCCGAGTGAAAGGAACTGCTGCACTATCCTTTCCATTGATTCTCCCCATCCGCCATGCGGCGGCATGCCGTACCTGAAGGCCTTGAGGTAGAATTCAAATCCGTGTGGGTTGAGATTCTTCTCCTCCATCCTTCTGGTCAGCTCACTGTACCTGTGCTCCCTCTGACCGCCCGAAGCCATCTCCATTCCCCTGTATTCGAGGTCGAAGGAGTTGGAATACGGCGTTCCTTCCCTCTCCATGATGTAAAATGGTTTCGTAGCAGACGGGAAGCCTGTGATGAAATACATGTCGTACCCTTTATCCCTCATTATGGAGCCGATCACCTTTTCCCCCTCGGTGTCTATGTCCTCCGCGCTCTCCGTTTTCCTTCCGGCCGATCTGAGCATATCTATGCATTCCGGAAAGTCAAGCCTCGGAAACGGGCGCTTCAGCTCGCCATTCAGGTGGAAGCCAAGCGCCTCTCCTTCGCCCCCAAGCTTTCCGGCCGTATTCTCTATTGCATGAACCATCAGTGTTTCCAGTGTGGCCATCACATCTTCCATGCTGTCTATGAAGGCAAGCTCCGCATCGAACGATACGTATTCCGTTACATGCCTTACGGTGTCCGAGGGCTCTGCCCTGTAGACAGGTGCGATCTCGTAGACCCTGTTCAGGCCGCTTGCCATTAACATCTGCTTGTACAGCTGTGGACTCTGGGCAAGGTATGCCTTCCTACCGAAGTAGTCCACGTTGAAGAGGGTGGCACCACCTTCCGCCCCTTCAGAAACAATCTTCGGCGTGCTTACCTCTACAAAGCGCATCTCGGCGAGCTTCTGCCTCAGGAAACGGGTCAACTCGGCTCTTACTCTGAAAATGAATGACTGTTCCGATCTCCTCAGATCCATAAAACGGTTGTCGAACCTCGTGTCCACTTCGACGTCGACTTTGTCCACCACACCCATCGGAAGCGGTGTCTGAGCACGGGAGATTACTTTCAGTTCCGATGGTATGAGCTCAACGCCTTTCCGCGCCTTCTCCGATTTCCTTACCACGGCAATGATCTGGACGACACTTTCCCTGCTCAGTCCCTTCATCGGCTCAGTCACAGCGGCAGGAGCTGACTTGCGGATGACAGTCACCTGAATTGTTCCATAGCCATCCCTGATAAGAAGGAATGATATTCCGCCAAGATCCCTTATCTCCTCCACCCAGCCTTTCAATCGTACCTGGGTCCCGTCTGCGCCGTTCGAAATGGAATCGGTCGTGGAAAGAGGTATAGACTGCATGCTACCAGCTCAGTTGATTGAATAGCAGCACTGATTTAAAAGCTACCTCTGTAGTGACCTGCGGATTATACACCTACATAAATTCCTCGAACTCCTTCACGAGTTCGGGGTATTTCTTCTGGATTGCCTTAAGTATCTCAAGTGTCGTCATCCGTTCCATATCGACCTGTGTCATGGCGTAGACCAGTTTGTCGAATGTGGCATCATCCAGTTTTGATATTTTCTCCTTCATCAGGTAGTTTCTGTAGAGATGCTCTTCCATCTTTTCCCTCCAGCCTGATTCGTACCTGTCCATCACTTCCTGGCTGACGTTCTTCTCTCTGACAGCCTGACCCGCGACCTCACCGGCAATCTTGCCCGCCACACATGCATTGTATATGCCGCCGCCTGTGACAGGATCTATCATTCTGGCCGCATCTCCAACCAGCATAAGTCCCGGTACGGTTGTCCTGTCGAGGGGGGCTGCTATAGAAACTCCGCCGGCCACTTCCATTATCGATTTCCCCTTCCTGAATTCTGGATGATTCTCTATGAATTTGTCGAGGTACATCTTTGCTTCTCCCGGACCTTTTATCTTGCTTGTCTGGACACCTATGCCGACATTTGCAATGTCATCTCCCTTGGGGAACATCCAGATGTAGCCGCCAGGCGCGATATCACCTATGAAGAAATCTGTGTATCTCCTGTCGATGTCAACTCCAACGAGTGTATACTGGTAGCAGGAATCAACATCCTTGGGTTTCAGGTTGGTGTTTATACCTGCCCATCTGCCCACCTGCGATTCGAAACCGTCGGCACCTATCACTATATCGCTCCTTATCCTCAGATCCTTTCCCATCGACCTGGCCCTTATGCCGGTTACCTTCCCGTTCTCCTTTATCAGCCCGGTCGCGGAAGTTTTCACCATGACCTCGGCTCCAGCCTTTGCCGCCTGCTGTGCAAGCGTCATGTCGAAAACATCGCGGTGTATCACGTAACCGCATTCATTGCCCGCCCTGGTCTCGTCGACAGTAAGTATGGTCCCGTTTGGCGAAATCAGCCTTGCGCCGTCCACTTCGGCCGCAATCCATTTGCTGCTTGGCTCAATTCCAACATCGTCGAGCCACCTCTTCGCTATGCCCTCCCCGCATCTCACCGGTGTTCCAATCTCCTGCCTCTTCTCAATCATAAGAGTCGAGCAGCCTGCCTTGGCGGCATACTTCGCTGCAACACTCCCGCCCGGCCCTGCTCCTACGACAACAACATCATAATCAAGATCCATCTGTTTCTCTCGACTCCTGAAGTCGGTTTAATGCTCAGTGTTCATATTCCTATTTATATTAAACGATGCGTCTGATTGCCTCTCCCTGCCGTGGTGCATGAATGTCAAACTCCCACACAATCCCGAAAAAGCTGATAACGGAGTTTTCATTAGGGATCAGAGCCGATGACACTTGTCAGGAACTTCAGGTACGATGACCTTGACCGAATCGCAGACATAGTCTCGGCATCGCTGGGCGAATATTATCCGAAGTCGCTTTACCTCGAGAAGAGTCATGACTGGGAAGATGGCTTCATTGTCGGCCTGGTGGAAGGAAAGCTGGTTGCAATGCTGCTTGGAGTAGTCCAGGGCAGGTTCGAGACAAGGATACTGATGTTTGCGGTGGAGAGACAATACAGAAAAAGGGGAATAGGCCACGAACTGATGCAGAAATTCATTGAATTGTCCCTGAAAAGGGGAGCCACAAAAATTTCGCTGGAGGTGCGCAGGAGCAATATCGACGCAATACGCTTCTACGAAAAGTTCGGTTTCCAGAATACCGGCGTTCTCTTCATGTACTACTCAGATCTCGAGGATGGGCTGAAAATGGCAAAGACATTATGATTATCCGTAGCCGGGTTTGTTCATATCGCTGGCCGATTCGTTCTCGTACCAGAATTCGCTGCCAGACTGCTTCTGGGAGGTTGTCATTTCATCACTCACTGCCCTGTAGAAATTGCCATACCTGTCCCTTATCTGCTCCTCAACTGGCCTTGTTTTCTTGAGTGCAGCGATTATGTGCTCCGCTTCTATGTACCTGCTTCCTTCGATTACAGCAATGTCGCCTGCGGCCCTTATCACGCCGCCAAGCTCCCTGAGCCTGAGCGTGAGTGCCTCTTCCTTCCTGTCAATTGCCCTGGCACGCCGTGAGGCTTCTCTTATTATCTCGTGAACGGCATCGACTGTCGCATGCGGTATCTTGCTGTCCTTCTGTATCTCCTGTGCCACAAACTGCGCAAGCTTCATTCTGTTTGCCGGAGTGTCCTTCATTGTTGTTTCAAGCAGCACTTCGTAACCGTCGCCCACAATTCTGGATCGGAGCGGTGCTATGATCCTCTGAAGATCCTGTATGTTGCATGATGCAACCAGAATAAAGTCACAGGGCACACTGTCCACTCTTACTGATGCGCCCGCGCTCTGCGGGTTATGCCCCTCGATTGGAAACATCCGGTCCTGCATCGCGGTCAGGATGAAACGCTGCAACTCTCCGAGATGCTGTATTTCATCTATGTAAAGAACACCTTCGTGCGCTTCGTGAACCGCGCCCGGGATTACCCTCTCATATGGCTGTGTCCCGAGCTGTGCATGCCCGCCGTATGGATCGTGCCTTACGTCGCCCAGAAGCTCCGTTTCACTCGCGCCTGTAACCATCACAAAGTTGTTCCGCCTGTACGGGACAATTACCTTGTGCGGGCTCTGCTTCTCCATTTCGCGCTTCTTTTCGAGCGCCTTCTGGTCAAGTATCCTGATCATTTCGCCGAACCGTTCATAGACGACCACTTCCTCCTTGTCGAACCTCTTCCTGGTTGTCGTCACCCTGTCAGTTCCCATCGACTGTCCGATGGTCATCTCAAATAAATTGCCGAAAATATCACCGAAGGGATTTCCCTGTCCGGAGATGTTGTTGAACAGTTTTGACTTCTGGCACTTCGGGCAGTATACTTCCTTCGTGGAGGAATAGGAGCCGCAGCTCCTGCACCTGTAGCCGAGTCTCTCTGCTACCGTTATAGGCGCTTCAGTCGGGTCGATGATTTCCCCGCCCGCATATTCCCTGCTCGTCTTCTCCTGTTCCGCATCGATGCCGCCCTTTACTTCGACTGACGGCCTCTCGGGTTGTTCCGGGTTGTGCACAACCCTGATCTCCTGTTTCGGCATAGGCAGGTGCAGAGACAGTGCTCTTGCAATCATGCTTTTTCCAATTCCGGGGGGACCCACAAGCAGCAGGTTTCTGCGCTGTACCGCTGCTACCCGTGCAAGTGCAATTGCCTCATCCTGCCCTATTACCCTTTCAAGCGGATCAGGTGGGAGTGGAATATCCTCTGTGGTGCTAATGCCCGCCAGCGGATTTTTCCCGTCTGCATTTGGTGCGGATTCCATTTGGATTATCCTTCAGTTAAGCTCTTCTTTCACCCATATCTCCACATTATCGGGCTGCTTGGTGATGCTGCCCAGCTTGCTTGCAACAAGGAATGGTATCTTCTTTTCTGCGGCAAGGTCCAGTATTCTCTGTGTGATTATTCCGTCGAATACAACGCCGCCTATCTTGCCCTCTTCCTGTTCCCTCAGTATATTGACCAGATCTCTGACAGCGAGGTCCTGGAGCTGGACACCGCTGGCGTCCAGGAAAACAGCCTTGGACGTACCAGACATGTCTTTCAGGATGTCCTTCATTTTTCCCTGCGCTTCGGTGAGCTGCTTAGGCGCCCTTCTCTCCGGCTCCTTTTCTGCGGGCTCTTCCACCGGGCTTTTCCTCTCTGTTACCTCGACCTGCCTTGGTTTGTGGTTGTCGCCCCTCCTGTGCTGGGCCTGCGCCTCTTTCTCCTTCTGGTCCGGTGTCTGAACACCAAGGCCGAACATTTCCACGTACTGCTCCGTCGGCATCTTGTTTCTCAGCGCCTTCATTATCTGCTTCTGCGTGAGCTCTTCCACTTCCTGCCCCTTGGGTGCTCTCGCTATGAAATCTATGTCAGCCACCTGAAGCAGTTCCTTCAGTATCAGCTCGCCTCCTCTGTCACCGTCTACGAATGCTGTCACGACCTTTTCAGTGGATATTTCCTGTATCGACTTGGGCACGTTTGTTCCTTCCACAGCGATCGTGTTCTTAATGCCGCACTTGAGCAGGTTGATGACATCTGATCTTCCTTCCACGATTATGATGGCATCAGAGTCAACTGCATTCGGACCGGCAGGCAGTCTCTCTTTTCCGAAGTAAGTGACTTCTTCGGTCTTGGTGGACTGTCTGATTGCCTCAAGCAGGTCGAGCCCGCTTGATTTCGACGCTTTTGACATCTGGCCGAGCAGTTCCTTCGACCTGTCAATTATCTTATTCCTCTTTGTGATCCTGACATCCTCCAGCGACTCGACATTTATTTTCGCCTTGCATGGCCCGATCCTGTCGATGGTTTCAAGTGACGAGGCCAGTACTGCCGTCTCAATCTGGTCGAGACTGGACGGTATCATTATTGTGCCTTCGGATTTTCCCATCTTAGACACTACCTCGACTTCTATCCTGCCGATTCTGCCGCCTTTCTGAAGATCGCGAAGATCAAGCTCTTCGCCCAGGAGCCCTTCCGTCTGGCCAAATATGGCGCCGACGACGTCGGGTTTTTCCACTATTCCATCCGCAGAAAGTCTTGCCTGTATCAGGTACTTTGTTGTGGACGGATCGATGTTGATGTGCTCGTTGTTTGACATCTGTCTGTGCACTTCCGTTTGTTGTTATGTTTACGTCCAGGAAAGACAGACTGGCTAATCGACCCACACTAGAGCGCCGCTCTTTCAGACTTGAGAAAGGTTGCCACCGGTGAATTGATGAAAGTCAGTATGTATTCCATGGCTCTATCAGGAACAATCTATTGACTTCACCCTTATTAACCTTACCAGAGCAGTAGCTCCCTGCCGGGATCATGATGCAATTCTCAAATCGACTTGAAATTACTGATTGCTAACCCGATGTCTCTGCTCCCGAAAATTGAAGTTCCGGCAACGAGCTCGTCCGCGCCTGCTTCAACCGAAATTCTTCCTGTTTCGAGCGTCACGCCGCCATCCACCGAGATCCTTGTATGAAGACCGTTTTCAGTTATGATATTCCTGGCTTCCCTCATTTTTCCCAGTACATCGCGTATGAATTTCTGTCCTCCGAATCCGGGGTGCACAGTCATGACGAGGAGCATTTCGGATTGCTCAAGAAATGGAACAACCGCCGAAAGCGGTGTTTCGGGGTTTACTGCGACGCCTGCCTTCTTTCCAAGACTCTCAATAAGTTCCAGTGTGGAGTGCATGTCATGCCTGGCTTCAGGGTGGACTATAAGCAAATCTGATCCGCTCATGGCAAAGTCCCTTATCATCTTCTCCGGCGACTCAACCATCAGGTGTGTTTCAAAAGGCAGTCTGGTCGCGCTTCTGATGGATGCCACAATAACTGGACCAAACGTCAGGTTTGGAACGAAGTGACCATCCATCACATCAATATGCACACCGTCGGCCCCGGCCCGGTCAATCAGCCTGATCTGTTCCCTCAGGTTACCGAAATCGCTTGAAAGTATGGAGGGTGAAATTCTTGCCAATTAGCCTCACTGCACCGTTTTGGCAAAATCTACCCCTCTTAATAAAGTCTGCCAATTGCAACTTGGGCGCCGGACATGCTTGATGAGACAGTTTATCTAATCGAAGATAAATCCACGGTTCAATGGTAGAGAGACACGCCGTCCGTCACGCAGCAAATACTAACTGCTCGGTAAGCGGGTGTGACGAGCCCGCAATCAAGTCGGTTTCCTGGAAGGAAGCCAACGAGAAAGCCGGCCTCGGACTCAAGTCTGGAAACGGAAGGGCGCATCTGTGCAAGTCACATTACAGGGCCTTCAAGAAGGCAACAAAGACGGACAGAGAGCTCGAAAGACTGGCCTGGTGAGGTCCGGAGGGCTTTACGTAACTGTCTGATTCGGAGGTCAGCAGGTTGGAGTTGGTTTTTTTAGGAACGGGAGCAACGTTACCGTCGAAGGAGAGAAATGTTTCTTCTACTGCGGTGTTGCTTGACGGGAGCGTGCTTCTGTTCGACTGCGGAGAAGGTACACAGAGACAGATGATGCTGGCCGGTGTGTCGTACATGAAAATAGACTGGATCGCACTGACACACTTCCATGGAGACCATATACTGGGCATACCAGGCCTGCTTCAGTCCATGAGCCTTTCAAACAGGAAGAGGAAGCTTGTTTTCTTTGGCCCCGAAGGAACAGTTCCTTTCCTGAACTATCTGCGTGAGGGTGGTCTCATACATTCATCCTTCCCTGTTGCGGCTGTTGAGATGAAGAATGGTTCAACCTTCGAAATTGGCGGTTACAGGCTTACCGCTGCTGATGCAAAACACAGCGCAAAGACATTATCGTTCAGGCTGGAGGGGGCGCAAAGGCCCGGCAGATTTTATCCGGGGAAGGCGATCAGGCTTGGTATACGTCCAGGTCCACAGTTCGGTGTTTTGCAGAGGAGTGGTACAGTTCGTGTATCGGAAAGGGTTGTTAGACCACAGGATGTAATGGGAAGACCCAGGCCCGGCCCATCAGTGGGATACGCCATAGACACAAGACCAAACAGTAAGATAACGTCCCTCAT